>VGDA01000086.1 GCA_016869915.1 Alphaproteobacteria bacterium | reverse complement strand
ACTACCTCGCCATGGCAAAGCTCGCCTCAGCGCGGCTCTGGTTGCGCCATTATGAGTCTGCGGCCTAGGCTCGTCGCTGGCACGCATGGCGAGGACTGGCATGGCCGGGGGCGATCACGAGGTTCTGGTCGAGGAGCGCGGCAGGCAGGCCTTCGCGCTTGCCGTGGTCTTCGACGGTCGGCGCTTCGACTGCGGCGTCTATGTGAGCCGCGCCGAGGCGCTCAAGGCGGCGCGCCTGTTCGTGCAGCGCAAGCAGGGCGAGCAGGCTTCGCGGGGCAAGAGGCAGCGCAGGTAGCCTGCCGCGTCGCGCTTGCGCTGGCGGGCGCTGCTAGCCTCGACGCCCCGGGAATCCTCGAAGGAGAGCACGCATGTACCCCAACCCGATGAAGCGCAAGATCAAGGCGGGCGAGCTCGTGCTCGGTACCGGGCTGCCGGCCTTCACGCCGGCCTTCGCGACGCGGGTCGCGCGGACCGGCGTCGACTTCCTCTGGATCGACACCGAGCATTCGCCCTTCGGCGCGGAATCGCTCGAGGCGGTGCCGGTGCTGGTGCGCAACCAGGGCGTCGCGCCGATGATCCGCGTGGCGTGGAACGACCCGCACCTGATCAAGAAGGCGATGGATGTCGGTGCCTCGGCGATCATGGTGCCGCAGGTGAACACCGCCGAGGAGGCGGCGAGGGCGGTGCAGTACACGTTCTACCCGCCGATCGGGCAGCGCGGGATCTCGCCGCACTGGCCGCATGTCGCGGGACGGGACTGGCTGGACACCATCCGCACCGCCAACGACGAGACCGTGCTGATCGTGCAGATCGAGAGCGTCGAGGCCTATCGCAACCTCGAGGCCATCGCCGCGGTGCCGGGGATCGACGTGCTGCTGGTCGGGCCGATGGACCTGTCTGCCTCGCTGGGCAGGATCACGCAGATGCAGTCGCCGGAGGTCCAGGAGATCATGGAGGCGATCCCGCGCCGTCTCGCGGGCTCGGGCGTCATGATCGGGACGACGCTGACCGACGTGTCGGAGATCCAGCAGAAATACCGCTGGGGCTATCGCTTCCTGAACATCGGCGACCCGATGCATTACGGCCTGCGCGCGGTCGCGCAGCATGTCGAGGCGCTGCGCGCCAACCCGCGCGGCGAGCCCGCCGCGTGACATCCGGCGCGGCGTCCGCGCAAGCGGACCCGCGACCCGGGCCGCGCCGCCTCGCGGCTTCACCCCGCCGAGAGGCGGCCGCGCGCGTCCTCGTGCGCGCCGGTCGCGGGCGCGAGGGTGCCGGCGGCGCCGAGGCCGGTGGGCGGCATGCCGGAATAGATGCTCTCGTACTGCCCGTCCCTGACCAGGTAGGTCTCGTGCCAGATCCCGACATCGCCGCGCGCGTCGCGCGCCGCGCGGTTGAAGGCCGCCCAGGCGGGCTGGTGGAGGCCGTCGCGGTCGCGGGCATAGGCCTCGAGCGCCTCGAAGCTGCGCCAGTACTGCACCAGCGCGAACAGGCCGAGCTGCGTGACGCCCAGGAAGCCGTTCGCCGGCGCGCCGCGCTGGACCTCCGCCAGCATGCGCGGCATGGCGGTGGCGACGGGAAGCCACCGCGTGACCTTCCACGGCTTGTTGATGCGCATCCCGATCAGGAACACGACGAAGTCGCCCTCGATGCGCGCCGTCATGCGCGCGGGAATGATGCCGGCCAACTGGTCCTTCTGGCTTTTGCGCCCCGGGCATAGACGAAGCGGGGGCAGGCGGGGAGACGCCGCGAGGCGGAGCTCGTCGAACGACCTCCGCGCCTACCGCTCCGGGCAGTGCTCCGGCGCTGGTTCCGCCTCCAGCGCATTGATGCGCGCGATGCCCGGCCAGTAGTTGCTCGCGCGCAGCCGGCATTCCTGGAGGTCGGCGAGGAAGTCGTCGCGGGCCTCCTCCATGCCGTCGGGCCAGGTGGCATGGAGCAGCGCGATGGCCGCGCGGAGGTTGCCGGAATAGGCGAGCTCGAGCACGGCGTCGCGCAGGCCATTGGGGACAGCATGAACGCCGTCCGCGAGGGTCACTTTCCAGTCCGGGTCGGCCTTCCAGCGCCGCGCCCGTGCCGCGAGCGCGGCCGCGTCGGGTGGCGGCGCGCGCATGATCGCCTCGGCGAACGCGTATTTCCGGGACGCGGGATCGAACTTGAGCACGACCTGCGGGGCGACCCTGTCGGCCCGGGACAGCGCATGCCAGTCCCAGTAGGCAGGGTCGAAGGTGACGATCTCGAGCGCCGGATCGTCGTCCATCTGCACGAGATAGGCCGGATAGCCCCCGGTGACGCTCGCGAGCACCTCGATGTCGGGCTCGAGCGATAGGATCGTGAGCCCTTCGCAGCAGGACGCGCCGCCCGAGTACTGGTGGATCGCCAGCTGGTGCCCCGTCTGCCCGGTGATGTTCTCGCCGGGCCTCGGCGTGGCCACGCGCATGTGGTCCTGGCCGTCGATCTCGCAGCTGATGCACCGCAGCGAGACCAGGTAGTCCTCGACCCGCGCAACCTCGACCCCGGAGCGCAGCAGCACGAGGCGCTGGCTCGTCGCGCCATCGGCTTCGGATACCGAGTAGATCTGCGCGACGACATCGCCGAACTGGTGCTCCTCGTCCAGCGTCTGCGTCTCCTCCTGCATCTCCTCCTGCATCTCGTCCTGCGCGGCCGCCTGCTCGCCGCGGATGGCGGCGAGGGCAACCAGCAGGATCGCGAGGATCGCCGCGCCGAGCGCGAGGCTGGGGTATCTGGCGCGCGACGTCATGCTGGATCCTGTCCGTGGGTCCTGGCGCCGCATCGATGCCATCCCATCGTGGCAAATGCTGGGCGCGCGACCTTGCCCGCCGGCCAGGTCACCCGCCGAACGCCTTGCGATGGAAGGCCCAGTTCGCGTCGCCCATCGCGTCGACCACCGCCTTCGGGTCGTGCCCGACGCCGGCGAGCACGATCCACTGGTGGGGAATGCCGAGCGCCGAGAGATGGGCGCGGAAGGCGGCGTTGTTCGCGTAGGTCTCGTCCCGGTCGCCGATCACGACGCGGACGAGCGAGCCCTCCGCGATGCGCCGCGCATTCGCCCGCGCAAGCGTGCGCGGGCTCTCCTCCAGGAACCTCTGCTGCGATCCGCCATAGACGCGCGCGAGAAGCTCCTCGGCCCGGACCCGGCTGGCGCGCGGCGTGCTGTCGAGCTTCTCCTGCATGGGACCCGCGCCGACGATCGAGACGGCGCGGAACGTCTCCGGGTACCGGAAGCCGAGGCGCGCGGCGCCGTAGCCTCCCATGCTGAACCCGTCGAGCATGCGCCCCTCGCGCGCGGCGATCGTGCGCTGCGTCGCGTCGACATGCGGCACGAGGTCCCGGACGATCATGGACTCGACCGGCGCGGCACCGTTCGACCAGTCGACATACATGCCCATCTCGAGCCCGTTGACGAAGACGACCAGGCAGGGCGGGGCCTTGCCCGCCTCGATCGCCTCGTCGAAGTGCCGCGCGACGACGGGGATGCCGGACAACCCGCCGCCCGAGCCATGGAGCCAGTAGACGACCGGGAAGCGACGGTTGCGCTCGCGGTCATGGGCGGCGGGCGCATAGAGGTGGTAGCTGACCTTCGCCCTCGCCGCGGCGCTGTCGAAGGTCCGGAAGGAGACGCGTGGCGCCGCGACCGCGCGCGTGACCCAGGCGATCCCGCCGGCGCCGGATTGCGGCGCGGGCGATCGCGCGGGCTGCGCCATGGCGGGCAAGGCTGCGGACGAGAGCGATGCGAGCAGCCCCAGCGCCGTGCCGCGGCGTGTCGCCGCGGGGGCCATGGCCAGTCGCCGAAGGCCTTCCATCGCGTCCTCGCAAGGTGGAAGCACGGCGCTGGCCGCGTCGGCCATGTGCCTGCGGGAAGCCTAGGTGCCCACCGCCTTCGTGCGCAAGCCGCGCGGGTCAGGTTGCATCCAGCGCGCGACCTGTCCGTCGCTGGAACCGCCCTGGAGGGGATCGGGGATGTGGAGGACGGAGCGGCGGCGGCTGGAAGCCCTGGCCCTGGAATTGCGCGGTGATCTGCCTCGCCTGGTCGAGGCTGACCACCGGACGCCGGCCATAGGGCTCGCAACCCGCGAGCAACGCCACGCCCGCGACGGCGACGGCGATCGGATGGAAGCGCATGACGGTTTTCTCCCAACCGAATAAGGAAATGGCCGTCCGCGAGTGTATGCCCGCCCCGGCAGGCCAACAACCGGGAGTCGCATCCATCGAACGATGGACAAGATCGGAGCGGGCGACGCGTAGCTTGCCCGGGCGCCCCGCGAATGTGCCTGGATGCGATTTCCCTGGGCGTGGTCAGGTGGCCGCGAAGCGCAGCGAGACGCGCCCGAGGATGCCGAAATCGGCGACGACCTCGTCGCCGGCCGCGATCTCCAGCGGCTGCATGCAGGTGCCCGTGGTGACGAACTGGCCCGCCGCCAGCACCATGCCGTGGCGCGACAATTCGTTCGCGATCCAGGCCAGCGCGATGCGCGGGTCGCCGAGAACATTCGCCCCGCGCCCCTCGCGCGGCGGGCGCTCGCCGACGCGGCCATGCACGACATGCGCGGCGAGGTCGAGGCCGCGCCAGGCGGGCGGGGCCTCCGGCCCGAGCACGAACTGGTGTGCGCAGGCATTGTCCGCGACCAGCTGCGCCGCGCCGGCCGTTGCGAAATCCGCGAAACGCGAGTCCGGCACCTCGATCGCGAGATGCAGGGCCGCGACGCGCGCCATGACCTCGTCGACGGGCCACGGTTCCGCGCGCGGCTCGAGGTCGCGTGCCATCACGAAGGCGAATTCGGGCTCGGCGACGCGCATGCGGTTGGCGCCGAGCGCGAGCGTCGCGCCGTCGCCATGCACCATGGAGGCGAGGAGCCTGCCCGCGAGCGGGCCATCGACGCCGATATGCCGCTGGCCCGCGATGCTCGTCGCCGCGATCTTCCAGCCGCGCAGCGCGCCGGCGCCAGCGCCCTCGAGATGCGCCTGGATCGCATAGCCGTCGGCCCGGGTCGCGGGCCGCAGATGCGCGGGCAGGGCGTCGATCACCGTGCCGTCGCGCCAGCTGCGCAGCAGCAGTTCCGACGAAGCCCGCGCGCTCGAATCCTCCATCGCCGTCCTCCTCCTCCGCGCGTCGCGCCGGAGCGAGCCTAGCCTCCGTGGCCGCGATCCGCGCGGAAAACCCGAAGGCGGCGCGAAGGCTGCGTGCTTGCCCGGCGCCGCCGCCTGCTGTCAGATCCGTCCGCGTCGCGCCGTCGCCGCATGGCGCGCGTCGACCCGCTTCCGACGGGAGGGCTTGCGCGCATGACGGTCGACCTCATCATCCGCGCGGGGCGGGTCCTCTGCGCCGACACCGGCCGCGACGGCCCCGGCGCCGTCGCGGTCCGCGACGGGCGCATCGTCGATGCGGGCGAGGGGACCGATGCGCGCATGGTGCTCGAGTTCCCCGACGCCATGCTCGTCCCCGGTCTCGTGGACCTGCACGCGCATCCAGCGCGCGGCGGGTCGAAATACGGCATCTGCCCGGACCGCTACATGCTGCCGGCGGGCGTGACGACCGCGCTCTCGCAGGGCGATGCCGGCGCGCTGACCTGGCCCGCCTATCGCGACGACGTGGTGCGCGCGTGCCGCACGCGCGTGCGCATGGCGCTCAACGTCTCGGCGCGCGGCGAGGCGACGCCGCTCGCATGCTATGGCGACCCGGCCGACATCGACGTCTCCGCCTGCGTCGCCGCGATCGCGCAGGCGGGCGCGGATGTCTGGGGGATCTCCGTCAACCTCAGCCGCTTCTCCTGCGGGGCGACGGATCCGCGCTGGGTGATGGACCGCGCGCTCGAGGCGGCGGCGCGCAGCGGCAGGCCGATCCTGTTCGGCGCGCGCGAGGACGTCGACTGGCCGGTGGCCGAGCAGCTCGCGCTGCTCCGGCCGGGCGATGTCGTCACCTATTGCTACATGGGCTCGAAGAACGTGCTGGATGGGCGCAAGCGCGTCCACCCTGCCGCACGGGCCGCGCGGGCGCGCGGCGTGCTCTTCGACGTCGGGCACGGGACGGCGGCCTACGACGCGGAGGTCGCCCGCATCGCGATCGCCGACGGCTTCCTCCCCGACACGGTCTCGAGCGACATGTACGTGATGCATGTCGGCAGGGCGGCGCGCCACGACCTGCCGCTGGTGATCTCGCGGCTGGTGGACGCGGGCATGCCGGAGGCGGCGGCCTTCGCGGCGGCCACGACGCGCCCGGCCGGGATCCTCGGGCTCGCGGGCGAGGCCGGTACGCTCGCGCCAGGCGCCTGCGCCGACCTCGCCGTGCTTCGCCGCTCGGAGGACGGATGGAGGGCGCTGCGCACCTTCCGCGCCGGCGTGCCCTGCTGACGCGCGGCCGCGTCCTCCGGCGACGCGGCAGCCATCGCGTTTGACGCTCGCGGCGTGGCATCGCTAAGGTCGCAGCGAAGGCGTCCATCTAGGGCGCATGGAAGACCACAGGGAGGATCGAATGAAGCTCTTGTCCAGAATGCGCGCGTGGAGCGCGCTCGCCGCCGTCGGCGCCTTCCTCGGGCTGGCCGACGCCGCGAGCGCCCAGGTCAAGATCGCGTTCGCCACGGTCGTGCCGAGCCTCGAGGCAGCCGAGGCGAAGGCGATGATGGCCTTCCAGACCTACGTCGAATCCCGGAGCGACAAGAAGATCCAGGTCCGCCGCATCCACGGCGGCGCGGGCGGCGAGCGCGAGATCATGGAGCAGGTCCGCCAGGGCTCGCTCGAGATGGGCCTCGCCGCGGACGGCGCGATCGCCGGCTTCTACCGGCCGATCCAGGTCTTCTCGATCCCCTACACGTTCCCGTCCTCGCCGGTCGCCTGGGCGTTCTTCGACCATCCCTTCGCGAAGCGGATGGCCGAGGACATGCGCAAGCAGACGCGCGTGCGCGTGCTGCACTGGTCGGAGAACGGCTTCCGCAACCTGACCAACAACGACCGGCCCATCCGCACCGCGGACGACATGAAGGGCCTGAAGATGCGGACGATGGAAAGCCCGGTCTACATGACCTTCATGCGTTCGCTCGGCGCTACCCCGACGCCGATCAGCGCGGCGGAGATGGTGCTGGCGCTCAAGCAGGGCGTGGTCTCCGGCCAGGAGAACGCGACCCTGATCGTCCACGACTTCGGCATCGCCGACGTGCAGAAGCACATGTCGATCAACGAGCACATCTTCGGGCTGCACGCGGTGATGATCAACGACGAGTTCTTCGGCAAGCTCTCGCCCGACCATCGCCAGATCGTCTCCGAGGGCGCGCGGGTCTTCTCCTCGGTCTCGGGGACGCTGAAGGCGCAGCTGCACGAGGAATACCTCGGCAAGATCCGCGCGAAGGGCGTGCAGGTCCACATCACCACGGCGGCCGAGAAGGAGACCTTCCGCAAGGTCACGCAGGAGCCCGTGCGGAAGTTCATCGAGCAGCAGGTGGGCGAGCCGCTGGTCAAGGAGTTCATGGCCGCGGTCGCGGAATCGAGCAAGCTGGTGTACGGCGAGTGACGAGGGCGGGCGGCGCCCCCGCGAAGGCGGGCGCCGCCCCTTCCCGCCGGGGGCGGGATCGGCAAACGGGGGTCGCGTGAACCAGTTCGTCTTGCGTTTCGCCGGCTCCCTCTCGCGGGCCTGCGAGGTCTTCGCCGCGCTGCTCGTCGGCGTCGCGATCGTCGTCAACCTCGCGCAGGTGCTGTGGCGCTACGTCCTCAACGACCCGCTGGAATGGTCCGAGGAGGTCATGCGCTACACCATGGCCTGGGTCGCTTTCATCGCGGGCTCGGCGGCGGTGTTCCGGGGCGAGCACATGGCGGCCGGAATCCTCGGCGGCATCGGGAACCGGATCGCCAAGCTGGCGCTGCACTACGCGATCCTGCTGGTCATGCTGGCCTTCGCCGCCATCCTCGCCTTCTTCGGCACGCGCTACGGCCTCGACACGGGGCAGGTCTCGCCGGCCTCCGGCATCCCGATGGAGGTGCCCTACCTGTCGGTTGGCATCGGCGGGATCCTCATGACCATCAAGATCCTGTGCCTTCTCGTCCTGCCGCCCTCCATGGTGCCGCAGGCCGGCGGGTTGCGGCCGGAGGACATGGCGTGATCGCGCTCGGGATAGCCTTCGCCCTGTTCCTCGTCATCGGCGTGCCGGTCGCCTTCGCGATCGGCATGGCAAGCGTCATCGGCATCTGGGCGCTCGACCTGCGCTTCGTCGCGGTGCCCACGCGCATGTTCACGGGCATCGACAGCTTCGTGCTGCTCGCCGCCCCCTTCTACATCCTCGCGGGCGAGGTGATGGGACGCAGCGGGATCACCGAGCGGCTGATCCGCTTCTCGATGATGCTGACGCGCAACGTGCCCGGCGGCACGGCCTATGCCTGCGTCGTCTCGGCGGTGATGTTCTCGGGCATCTCCGGCACGGCCGTCGGCGACGCCGCCGCGCTGGGACAGATCTTCATCAAGGAGATGCCCAAGGAGGGCTACCGGAAGGAATACGCCGCCTCGGTCGTGGTCGCGTCCTCGATGATGGGGCCGATCATCCCGCCCTCGGTGATCATGATCGTGTTCAGCGCGGTGACGCAGGTCTCGGTGATCGACCTGTTCGCCGCCGGGGTGGTGCCTGGCCTGATGCTGGCCGCGGCGATCTCCGTGGTGATCTTCCTGCATGGGCTCAGGGGCGACCTGCCGAAATCGACCTTCAAGCTCGAGAAGGGCGAGGGCAGGCGGCTCGTCGTCGAGGGCATCCTGATCCTCACCCTGCCGGTGGTGATCATCCGCGGCGCATCATCGGGCATCTTCACCACCACCGAGGCGGGCGGCGTCGCCTGCCTCTATGCCCTGCTCCTGGGCTTCTTCGTCTTCCGGCAGCTCACGCCGCGCGCGGTGTGGGAATGCCTGGTCGTGACGGCGCAGATCACGGCGGCGATCTACCTGGTGCTCGCCGCCTCGGAGCTGATGTCCTGGGTTCTGACGCGCGGCGGGATCACCGACTACGTGCACGACTTCGGCAAGCTCTTCGGCGGCAACAAGCTGCTCTTCCTGCTGGCGCTGGCGCTGGCGCTGACGATCATCGGCACGTTCCTGGAGCCCGGCCCGGCGGTCATCCTCTTCGTGCCGCTGCTGATGCCGGCCGTGAAGCTCCTCGGCATCGACCCGCTGCAATTCGCGATGGTGGTGATCCTCACGCTGACGCTCGGCCTGATCACGCCCCCCGTCGGCGTCTGCATGTTCGTCGTGTGCAGGATCGCCAATATCAGCATCTGGCAGCTCTTCGCGACGACCTGGCCGTTCTTCGTCGCCGAGACGATCGTGGTGGTGCTGCTCTGCCTGGTGCCGGAGTTCTCGACCTGGCTGCCGAGGCTCCTGAAGTCCTGACGGGGCCGCGGCGCGTCAGGCCGGCGGCGCGCCGGCCTCCGGCATCACGCGGTTGCGGCCTGCGTTTTTGGCCGCGTAGAGCGCCGTGTCGGCGGCCTTGAGGAGCACGTCGAGCGGCTGCGGGTCCCCGGGCGACCCCACGGCGTAGCCGACCGAGACGGTGACGGCGCGGTCGCGGAGGATCCCCGCGCGCTCGATCGTCTCGCGCAGGAACTCGAGGCGCTTGCGCACGCCGTCCTCCGCGCCGACCAGCAGGATCCCGGACTCCTCGCCGCCGAGCCGTCCGACGAGGTCCTCCTGGCGGAACGTGGCCGTCGCGATCTCCGCGAGGCGGCGGAGCACGCGGTCGCCCTCGTCGTGGCCGAGCTGGTCGTTGATCGACTTGAAGCGGTCGACGTCGAACATCGCAACGACGATCGTCTCCCTCGAGCGCCGCGCGCGGCCCGCGATGCGCGTCGCGCCGCTCATGAAGGCGCGCCGGTTCGGCAGGCCGGTCAGCTCGTCGACGAGGGCGAGGCGCTGGAGGGATTCGCGCAGCACGATCGTCGACATCGCGCCGCTGAGCGACTGCGCCGTCGTCTCGAAGCGCGAGACCTCGCGCATGACCCGGCCGTTGCCATCGGGCGCCTGGCGTCGAGGCCGTGCCGCGACTTGAACCACTGGCGATCGCGGTCGGCGAGCGAGACGAGGCATGTCGGGACCCCGAGCTTCGCGGCCACGAGCGCGGAGATGTCGTCGAATTCGGCGTCGGGCCGGGTGTCGAGCAATCCGGTCTCGTCCAGCGCGCGCTGGCGCGCGTCCTCGTTGGCGGGGCGGGCGGGGCGTTCCATGCGCGGAGTGTCCGGGTTCACGCCGTTGGAATCCAGCCCTGCGACGGCTGCGCCGCCTTGCGAGAGCCCGTCGCGTGGATCAATCTGCACCCATGAGCCACATGCCCAGCCCAGCCCAGCTCGGGGATTTCGCGCGTGACGGCGTGATCTGCCTGCGCCGCGCCATCCCGCCGCGCCTCGTGGCGCTCCTCGCCGAGGGCATCGACGAATGCCTCGCGAATCCCGGGCCGAAGGGCCGGAACTTCAACGGCGATGGCTCGCCGGGTCGCTTCGCCGGCGACGTCTTCATGTGGACCTTC
>VGDA01000085.1 GCA_016869915.1 Alphaproteobacteria bacterium | reverse complement strand
AGATGCCGAACCAGACGAGGTCGAAGCCCGCGCGCTCGATCGTCGGCATCACCACCGCCATGGTCAGCACGACCATCGAGATGCCGTCGAGGAAGCAGCCGAGCACGGAGTAGAACACCGTGAGGATCAGGATCAGCATCCCGGGCCCGAGGTCGAGCGCGTCGATCCATTCCGCGAGCGCCCGCGGCAGGCCGGTGAAGCCCATCGCGAGGGTGAGGAAGGCGGCGCCGGCGAGGATGAAGGCGATCATGCAGGAGAGCCGCGTCGCGCCCATCAGGCTCTCCACGAACACCTGGCGGCTCATGTCGCCCTGCAGCGTGGCGACCAGCAGCGCGCCCGCGACGCCGACGGCCGCGGCCTCGGTGGCGGTCGCGTAGCCGGCATAGATCGAGCCGAGCACCAGCACGATCAGTCCGACCGAGGGCAGAAGGAAGCGCGCGGCGTGGATCTTCTCGAACAGCGTCATGCGCATGTCCGCGGCCGGGATCCTGTCCGCGTTGGCCATCGACCAGAGGATGACCCAGGCCATGAACAGGCCTGCGAGCGCGAGGCCGGGGACGACGCCGGCGATGAAGAGCTGCGCGATCGAGGTGTTCGTCTGCACGCCGTAGACGATCATGATAAGCGAGGGCGGGATCAGCAGGCCGAGCGTGCCGGACCCGGCGAGCGAGCCGACGATCATGCCCTCCGGGTAGCCGCGCCGCCGCAGCTCGGGGATCGACATCTTGCCGATCGTCGCGCAGGTGGCGGCCGACGAGCCGGAGATCGCGGCGAAGATCGTGCAGCCGATGACGTTGGTGTGGAGCAGCCGCCCCGGCAGGCGCTGCATCCACGGCGCGAGGCCGCGGAAGAGGTCCTGCGACAGCCGCGTGCGGAAGAGGATCTCGCCCATCCAGATGAACATCGGCAGCGCGGTCAGCGTCCACGACGACGAGGCGCCCCAGATCGTCGTCACCATCGCCGGCCCGACCGGGCGGCTGGTGAAGAGCTCCATCGCGATCCAGCCCGTGCCGAGCAGCGCGAGGCCGATCCACACGCCGGAGCCCAGGATGGCGAACATCAGCAGGATGAGCAGGCCCGCGATCTCGAGGTTCTGCATGGCGGCGGCCTGGCGTCCTACTCGGTGTGCTGCATGTCGGCAGGGAGGTCGCTGCGCGCGGGATCGCGGCCGCGCGCGACCTGGACGAGCTCGTCGAAGAAGGCGATCGCGAGGACCGTCACGCCGATGGCCATGGCGCTCTGCGGGATCCAGAGCGGCGAGGCGTCCATCGCGTCGGAGCGCGAGTCGAACTCCCACGACCAG
Source organism: Alphaproteobacteria bacterium (assembly GCA_016869915.1). Lineage (GTDB taxonomy): Bacteria > Pseudomonadota > Alphaproteobacteria > CACIAM-22H2 > CACIAM-22H2 > CAIOSQ01. The sequence goes on along the minus strand of VGDA01000085.1, from coordinate 9,206 downwards.
TAGACCATGTCCCAGGCGTACCAGGCGAAGAAGCCGGAGAGCAGCACGGCGACGCCGAGGCACCAGTACTCGACCCGGCGCCGCGCCGCGCCCTCGAGGCGCTGGATGAACAGGGTCACGCGGATATGCTCGCCGCGCCTGAGCGTGCTGGCCAGCGCGAGGAAGGACGACGCCGCCATCGCGTAGCCCGCATAGGCGTCGGTGCCGCGGACATGGAGGTCGGTGAAGCCGCCGACGACCTGCAGCAGCGTCACGACGAGGATCGCGAGCATGCCCGCGCCGGCCGCCCAGGCGCTGGCCGCGTAGAGGCCATCGAGGAACTTGCGCATCTCGCCCTCGCGGAGCCGGCGCGGGCGGCGCATCCCCCGCGCGGGGACGCGCCGCCCGCGACCGCTCAGCCGGCGGCCTTGTAGGCCGCCACGAGCGCCTGGCCGTCGGCGCCGGCGCGGCCGAGCCAGTCCTTGGTCAGTTCCTCGCCCCAGCGCTGGAACCCGGCCTTCAGCGCCGCGGAGGGCGCCTCGACCGTCATGCCGTTCTTGCGGAACTCGTCGAGGTAGAAGTTGGCGAGGCGCTCGGACTCGGCCCAGCCGCGCGCCTCGGCCACCTCGGCCGCGCGCGACACGGCGGCGCGCGTCGCGTCGTCGAGCGAGGCCCAGGCGCGCTGGTTCACCATGATCATGTTCTTCGGCAGCCAGGCCTGTACGTCGTAGAAGAACTTCACGTGCTCCCAGATCTTCGAATCGAAGCCCGTGGCGCCCGAGGAGATCATCGAGTTGACGCGCCCCGATGCCAGCGCCTGCACGAGCTCGGCGGCCTGGATCGTGGTGACGCGCATGCCCGCCATCTCGGCGAAGCGGCCGGCCGAGGCGCCGTAGGAGCGGAAGGACAGGCCGCGCAGGTCCTCCGGCGCGTTCAGGGCCTTCGGGCTGTAGAAGCCCTGGGCGGGCCAGGGCACGGCGAACAGCATGCGCACGCCGCGCGCGCCCAGGCGCTTCTCGACCAGCGGCTTCTGCACGGCGGCAAGGCGCCGCGCCTGCGGGAAGGAGGTGGCGAGGAAGGGGACGTTGTCGGCGCCGAACATCGCGTCCTCGTTCTCGAGGACGACCATCAGCAGCTCGCCCATCTGCGCCTGGTTCGTCTGCACCGCGCGCATGATCTCCGGCACCTTGAACAGCGAGGCGCCGGCATGGACGGTGATCTCGAGCTTGCCGGCCGTCGCGTCCTTCACGTCCTTCGCGAACTGGATGAGGTTGACGGAGTGGAAGTTGGTCGCCGGGTAGCCGGCCGGCAGGTCCCACTTCCAGCGGGCCTGCGAGGCGGCGGGGCGGGCGATGGCGGCGACGGCGAGGCCGGCGGCGGCGCCGCGCGCGAGGCGGCGGCGGGAGATGGTCGTCATGGGGGAACTCCCTGTGTCTCTCGGGGGGGTGTCGGCAAGCGGCCGGAAGGGATGCGGCAGGCTAGGCCGTGCCGCGCAGGCCGGTCAAGGAAGGGCCCGGCATGCGATGGCGCCGGCGACGCCGGCCGGGGGTCGGCGCCCGCGCCGCGCCCCGGTCCTGCAACCCCTCCACAGCGGCCGCGCGGCGGTGCTATGGATCGCGGCATGATCGATCCCAGAGGCGATGCCGCGGCGGTCGCGCTGCGCGGCGTCTCCATCTCCTTCGTCGTCGATGGCGGCGGCACCTACGACGCGGTCGCGCGCACCGACCTCGCGGTCGCGCCGGGCGAGTTCGTGGCCGTCGTCGGGCCGACCGGCTGCGGCAAGTCGACCCTGCTCAACGTGGCCGCGGGGCTGCTGCGCCCCTCGACGGGCGGCACGGAGATCTTCGGGGCGCGGCTCGAGGGGCTCAACGCGCGCGCCGGGTATCTCTTCCAGCAGGACGCGCTGATGCCCTGGAAGACCGCGCTCGACAACGTCGCGGTCGCGCTCGAGCCGCAGGGCGTCGCGCGCGCCGAGGCGTTGGAGCGCGCGCGGGGCTGGCTGGCGCGGGTGGGGCTGGAGGCCTTCGCCGCGCGCTACCCGCACATGCTGTCCGGCGGCCAGCGCAAGCGCGTGGCGCTGGCGCAGATCCTGATCCGCGACCCTGCCATCCTGCTCATGGACGAGCCCTTCGGCCCGCTCGACGCCCAGACCCGCCAGATCATGGGCAACCTGCTGCTCGACCTCTGGGCGCGCGACCGCAAGGCGGTGATGTTCGTGACCCACGACCTCGAGGAGGCGATCGCGCTCTCCGACCGCGTCGTCGTCATGTCCGCGGGGCCGGCGGCCTCGATCGTCGGCGAGTTCCGCGTCGACCTCGCGCGCCCGCGCGACATCGCGGAGATCCGCACCGAGCCCGCCTTCCACGAGATCCACCGCGCGATCTGGGCCAAGCTGCGCGGCGAGGTGCGCAAGGCCTACGCGCTCGGCGAGGGCAGGGCGTCGTGAACCGGCTCGTCCTGTTCGCGCTGCGCGTCGCCGTCGCGCTGGTCCTGCTCGCGGCGTGGCACGTGCTGACGACCGTGCCGGTCGGCGGGCGCAAGCTGCTCGACCCGTTCTTCTTCTCGACGCCGCTCGACGTGCTCGCGCGGGTCTGGAAGGACTTCGCGGGCGGCGGCATCTGGCGCCACCTCGGCATCACGCTGCTGGAGACGGTGCTGGCCTTCACGATCGGCTCGGTCGGCGGGATCGTCTTCGGCTTCGTCTTCGCGCGCGGCGAACTCGTCGCCGCGGTCTTCGACCCGTACATCAAGGCCGCGAACGCGCTGCCGCGCGTGGTGCTCGCGCCGATCTTCGCGCTGTGGTTCGGCCTCGGCATCTGGTCGAAGGTCGCGCTCGGCTTCACCCTCGTGTTCTTCATCGTGTTCTTCAACGTCTACCAGGGCGTGCGCGAGGTGAGCCCGACGATCCTCGCCAACGCGCGCATGCTCGGCATGAACGAGCGCCAGCTGCTGCGCCATGTCTACTGGCCCGCGGCGCTGACCTGGATGTTCTCCTCGCTGCACACCGCGGTGGGCTTCGCGCTGGTCGGCGCCGTCGTGGGCGAGTATCTCGGCTCGGCGGCCGGGCTCGGCTACAAGATCCACGAGGCCGAGAGCGTCTTCGACGTCACCGGCGTCTTCGCGGGGATGCTCATCCTCGCGGTCTTCGTCATCGTCATCGATTCCGTCGTCACCGCCATCGAGAAGCGCCTGCTCGTCTGGCGCCCGGGGCAGGCCTCGACGACGGCGCAGGGCTGAACTGGAGAAGGGAAGGAAACCATGACCACACGCAGGATGTTCACCGCCGGCGCGGCCGGGCTCGCCACGCTCGCCCTCGTGCCCGGCGCCGGCGCGCAGGCGCTGGAGAAGCCCAGGCTGACGATCGGCGTCGGCGGCAAGCCGCTGCTCTACTACCTGCCGCTGACCATCGCGGAGACGCGGGGCTTCTTCCGCGAGGAGGGGCTGCAGGTCGAGACCAACGACTTCGGCGGCGGCTCGCGCGCGCTGCAGGCGCTGCTCGGCGGCTCGGTCGACCTGGTCACCGGCGCCTACGAGCACACGATCCGCATGCAGACCAAGGGCCAGGACGTGCGCGCCGTGCTCGAGCTCGGCCGCTTCCCGGGCATCGTGCTGGCCGTGCGCAAGGACCGCGCGGCGCAGATCAAGGGCCCGGCCGACCTCAAGGGCGCGAAGATCGGCGTCACCGCGCCGGGGTCATCGACCAACTTCTTCGTCAACTTCCTGATGGCCAGGGCGGGCGCGAACCCGAAGGATGCGGCCTTCGTCGGCGTCGGCACCGGGCTGAGCGCGATCGCCGCCATGAAGAGGGGCGAGATCGACGCGATCTCGAACCTCGACCCGGTGATCTCGAAGCTCGAGACCGACGGCGACATCGTGGTCATGGCCGACACGCGCACCGAGGCCGGGACGCGGGCGATCTTCGGCGGCGCCAACCCGGCCGCGGTCGTCTACATGCGCAACGACTTCATCGAACGCCACCCGAACACCACCCAGGCCATCGTCAACGCCTTCCACAAGGCGCTGCGCTGGATCGCGACGGCGAGCCCCGACGACATCGCGAAGTCGGTGCCGGAGACCTACTACCTCGGCGACCGCGAGCTCTACGTGCGCGCGGTGAAGGCCTCGCTCGAGACCTATTCGCGCGACGGCATCATCCGCCTCGATGGCATGAAGAGCGCGCTCGGCATGCTCAAGGAATTCGACGACGAGCTGAAGAACGTCCGCGACGAGGACCTGCCCAGGACCTTCGTCGAGCGCTTCGCGCGCAAGGCCGGGGGCGGCTGACCCGGCCGGGCACCTGCTCGCCCCTGGCGGGCTGATCCACCCGCTATGGATCCGATAGCGGTGGCTCGCTCCGTGACCTGCATCGATCCTTCCTTCTCGAGCCTTGGCGCGATGGCGCCACGCCTTGCCGCACGAGCGGCGGGGACGAAGGTCCCGAGGAGGAATTGCGTGCTGGTCCTTAGCGAGATAAACGTGTCGCGCGCGCGGCTGACCCGCATCCTGGCAGCGTGCGCGCACGCGCCAGCCGCGGTAGTGGATTTCTATCGGCCTGTCGGCCTTGTGCACCAGCGCGAGCACTACTTCCTCGACGTTGTCGATGCCGAGGGCAACATCCAGGGCTCGGTCGCCGCCGGAGATGGCTGGGCCGGGGCGATGGTCTGGACGAACCTGCACGAGATCAGGCGGGCCCTGCGCCAGCGACAGGAGGCGTTCGTCCGCCTCCAGGTCGGCCACGAGACCCTCCTGGTCGATGGTCGCCCGATCGCCTACTCGGATCCGCTCAAGGGCCTCGACATCGCGCGCGCCGGGAGCGGTCCTCCGGTCGTGGAGTTCGCCGAGGAGCAGGAGCCGGTGCTCGTCCTGGGTATCGACGACACCGCCGATGCGGCGGATGGGGAAGCGGCCATGCCACATGCGGCGATAGAGGCTCCACCGGCCATCGTCGGCTTGCTTGGCGAGGACGTGGCATGGCTCGGGGGCAAGGGAAAGCCGGCAGTCTGACGTCCGGAACGTGATCGGGGCGCTGCATCCGGAGCGGATGAATCGCTGGCGCAATCGGGGCGAATCGACTCATCTTGACGCGTCCACGCGCAGGCAATCCCGGGCCAGTCCTTCCGCCCCTCGAGGTCGCTTGCTCGGGAACATGTTCTCCGGGGCGTCGTCCCGACCAATCGATCTTCGCAGTGGGAGTGGACTGGCATGCGCAGCCTGAGGATCGCCGCGATACCGATCGCGCTCGCGTCTGCGTTGGCCGGATGCAGACTGCAGCAGGCCGCGCCCTTCGTCGTGGTCCTCCCGGTCGCCGTCGAGCTCGCGCTCGCCGAGGCGACCAAGGACGCGCGCGAGATCGGGCGCTTCGGGGCCTGGGCAGCGGCGCAGGCGGGCTATCCCGGGCGGCGCGCCTGCTTCGTCTCCGCGACTCCTGCCTCGTCGATCCAGTTGCCGACGCGCATCGCCGATGTCGCCGCATCGCCGCCCGCCGCGCGCAGCGCCCCCGTCCAGCGCAGGAAGGAAGCCGTGGCCCTGGTGGTGGCGCAGCGCAGCGCCGGCCCGGTTCGCGACGAGGTTTCCTTCCGTGCCGGCTGGGAACTCGCCGCGGGGCGCGAGGTCACGATTTCGGTCGATGGTCGCCAGGTCGCCACGCTCGTGCGGCGCACCGCTCTGGAGCCGGAGATAGCCCATGCGCGCGACGCGGCGGCAGGACGCGCGCTCGTCGCGGCGCTGCGCGGAGGCAAGCGCCTCGAGGTCGTGAGCGTCGGGCCAGCCAACGCGACCAACCAGGACAGCTTCGACCTCGCCAGGTTCGGCGAGGCGCTCGACGCCGCCAACGCGGCATGTGGCCTGCGCTAGCACGTGACCGCCCGGTGTGAACCGGTCCGCGACGTGGATCACGCGCCACGCCGATGGCGCGCTCAGAAGCGCTTCACCAGCAGCGTCTGCAGGCGGAGATTCGAGTAGTCGTAGTTCGGGATGTTCGACCGGGCCGCGAAATGCTCGGCGGAGAAGGTCAGCGTGACCCCCTCGAGGGATGTCGCCACGTCCTGGCCGATCCAGCCGAACAGGTTGCCGAGCGGAAGCGTGTAGCCGGTCCGGTAGCGACGATTGTCGTCGCGCCGGGCGAAGGAGGCGATCGATGTCTCCGGCTCGATGTAGCTGTCCGTGCCGATGGACACGGATGTCGCGACGAACTGGCCGTCGCCCAGCAGCCAGAGATGGCTAAGCGATGCCTCGTGGCCACCAAAGGCGTTGTAGGATTCCTGCGCCGCCTTGCGCGTCGCGGCCAGGCTGGCGCCAAGGCGATGCGAAGGCGCGAAGGACCAGGCTCCGCCTAGCTCGAAGTCGTAGCGGCCGCCGCTTCGCGCCGGCGCAGTGGCCGCGGAGGACGTTGCCTGGAACGTCTGTGTCTGCGCCCATGCGGATGCGTACAGGTCCACGGACCGCACGGGCGACCAGTCGACACGCAGCTTCGCCCCCGACGAATAGAGATAGGGTTGGTAGTCGAGCCTGACCCGCGAGTGGGTCAGCAGTGGCGAGACGGAAAGGCCATCGGCGAGCTTCAGCGAGGCCCCACCCTCAAGGCTGAGGGCACCGAGGTCCTGGGTGTCGATCTCCACCTGGTTTGCGGCATAGCCGACCGCGTTGAAGACGAGCTCATGCTCGTCCTGGTGCCCGAGGTCGTGGCGTATCCCGATCGTGCCGAGCAGGAGCTGGCTGATGTCGCTCTTGCGGTGCGGGGTCGCCTGGAAGGGCACGTCCCCGACGAGGTTGACCTTCTCCCTGGGGAACGCGTTCCGGTTGCTGTTGTATTCGAGGCCGGTCCCGAGCGAGTAGGTGACGCGCGTCGTCTTGCTGCGCTTGGCGATCTCGTCGAGGTAGCGCCTGGCCTCGGCGCGGGATTCCGGCGCCAGCTGGCCCGCGTCCAGCGCCCGCAGCTCGCGCTCGGCCTCCTGGATGTTGTCGAGCCTGAAGAGCACGATCGCGTAGAGGAGGCGGATCTCCGCGGTGGCGGGCGCGAGCAGCATGATGCGCTCCAGCGTCGTCACTGCGCTCTTGAGGTCGCCCTGCGCGACGCGCTGCTGCACGAAGCGGATGTTGAGCGCGACGTCGTCGGGGTTGCGCAGCAGTTCCTCGTAGGTGACGGGCGGCCCGGCAGGTATCGCTCGCTGGCGGGACGAATCGATTCCCTCGCCCTCGGTCCCGAGTTGCTGCTGGATACGTTCCGGGGCGCGCTCGGGCTGGGATGGCTGCGCGGAGGCCACGAGCGCCTGAAGCGTCGGGAGCAGCAGCGCGATCGCTGGCCCGAGCCTGCTGCTTTTGTGTTCCACGATGCGATCGTCCGGGCTAGAATCAGGGTGCATTTCGTGCCCTGGAATTACTACGGAAGATCGGGCTTCGATGTGCAACCTGCGCCAAACTCCGACCATTCTGGAAACATCTCGCGCCTCGCTGCGGCGTGCCGCGTGCTGCTGTAACAAACGGTGGTCCGGCTGTCCGGTAGGCGACGTCTAGTGGCGTTTCCGAAAGCTTCAGCAACAGGCGAAATCCGATGTCCAGACCCGTAGTCGCCCTCGCTATGGCCTTCGCGTTCTGCGTGAGCATCATAGCCCCGCCCGCCAGCGCGCAGCAGCTAGGCGACGGTCGCGTCGGCACGGCGGCGGCGGTTCGCGGGGCGGTGCAGCTTGCGGCGCTTGGGCCGGCGCCGACCACGCTCGTGCGCCAAGTCGGGACGGTGGTCACGAGCGGATCGCCGCTGTTCCTCGGCGACGCGATCGAATCAGGTCCCGGGGCAGGTCTGCAGATCCTGCTGGCTGACGAGACCGTCTTCACGATCGGCCCCGACGCTCGCCTTACCATCGACGAGTTCGTCTACAGCCCCGCTGGCGGCGCCGGGCGCCTCACCGCGACGGTCGCGCGCGGTGCATTCCGGATGATCAGCGGGAAGGTGGCGGCTGCGGGCCCTGATGCGATGCGCGTCAGGACGCCGGTCGCCACGATAGGAATCCGTGGCACCATCGTGGGCGGCGAGGTCAACGCGCGCGGCGAGACCTTCGTCGTCCTGCTCGGCCCGGGCCCGCGCGCCATGGAGGAAGGCCAGCGCGTCGGCCGCATCGCGGTCTTCGCCAACGCGGCACCGCCGAGCCAGGCCGTGGAGATCACGCGCGCCGGGTTCGGCACGACGGTGGCGGCACCGACCGTCGCGCCCCCGCCGCCCGCCCGCATCGACCAGGCGCGCATCCAGCAGCTCGGCGCCTCGCTTCAGAGCCGCGGCGCGCCGCCGCCATCGCCCGCTGCGCCGGCGGCGCAGCAGGCCCAGGGGGGCGGCCAGGCTGCAGCCCCGCAGCAGCAGCAGGGCCAGGCTGCACCTTCTGCCGCCCCGGCGCCGGGCGCAGGTCCGGGGCCCGGGCCGGCGCCTGTCCCCGAGCCCGGTCCTGCAAGCGCGGCAGCCGCGGCGTCGATCGAGCCCGGAGCCCCGGTCCCGCCGCCACAGGCGGCGCCCCCTCCGATCGTTCCGGCCGCTTCCGCCTTCGCGCCTCCCATGCCGCCGAATCTCGGCGCGATGGTCGTCGATCTTGGCTCGGCGGTGCGCCTGGCGGTGCAGCAGGCGAACGAGCAGCAGCTTGCCCAAGGGACCTCCACTGCCACGGCGACGAACGCGGGCTTCACCCTGCCCGAGGTCGCGCGCCAGGCGCAGCTGAACGCCACGCTGCCGCAGAACGTCGTGCTGCCGCTCGCGATCCAGCTCGGCTGGACGAACGTCGCCGACCTCGACCTGCACATGACCGCTCCGGATGGTGCCGGCGGCAGGGCGCATGTCTTCTTCACCAATCCCGGCAGCTACAACTCTGCGCCATTCATCCGGCTGGGCAGCGACCGGCGGGGCGTGGGCGGATCCGAGGTCATCGCAATAAACGGCCTGACGACGACGAACCTCCCGGCCGACAGCCTCTACCGCGCCACCGTCCATAATTTTGGCGACCAGTCGTCCAGCGGCACCTCGCTGTCGAGCCTCTCGAACGCGACGGTCAAGGTCGTCACCGGCGGCAAGCTCGACGTGTCGGGCAACACCGGGGACCGGATCGCGGGCGGCACCGTGCGCGGCTTGTTCACGGTGCCGCAAGGTGGTGCAGGAAACGCCTGGGTCGTGCTGGAAATCAACCCGCTCACCCGGTCCGTGAAACCGGTCGGCACGATCACCAACATGTCCAATCCCGCCTCCCGCCATG
>VGDA01000084.1 GCA_016869915.1 Alphaproteobacteria bacterium | reverse complement strand
GGCCTAGAAGAGCGGCATGCCCGGCACGGCCATGTCCTGGAACCTGCTTCCCCCGCCGGAGCGCCCCGGCACCTTCGCGTGCCTGATGGAGCCCGGCTCCCTCACCGACCGCCTGATCGCCACGGGGCGCGCCTTTGCCGTCACGCTGCTTCGCCTCGGCGAGGACGCCGCGGCGCCCGACGAGGCCGACCTGCTCGGCATCTCGGCGGGCGAGGCGATGATCGTGCGCCATGTCGCGCTGACGCTCGATGGCGAGCGCGTCGTCATGGCGCGCAGCTTCTGCCGGCGCGCCTGCCCGGCCTGGTTCCCGATCCTCGATCGCGGCGGCCGCTCGCTGGGCTTCACCCTGTTCTCCGGCGAGGTCACGCTGACGCGCCGCGCGCTGGAATTCGCGACGGTCGGCGCCGGCCATCCGCTCTTCGCGCTGGGCGAGGAGGGCGAGGCCGCGCGGAGCTACCCGGCGCGGCGCTGCCGCTTCGAGATGCAGGGCGCGCCGATGGTCGTGTGCGAGGTCTTCCTGCCGCGGCTCGAGCATAGCCTCGCCACAGCGCCCGGCCGCGGCGTCCCCTGAGCGGCCGCGCCGCTCAGAACAGCACGACCGGCCTGATGCTCCTTCCCTCGGCCAGGCGGTCGAAGCCCGCGTTGATGTCGTCGAGCGCGATCGTCTCGCTCAGCAGCCTCTCGACCGGCAGGCGGCCCTGGCGGTGCAGCTCGACGTAGCGCGGGATGTCGCGCGACGGCACGCAGGAACCGACATAGCTGCCCTTGAGCGTGCGCTCCTCGGCGACCAGCGCCACGGGCGGCAGCTGCAGGCGCTGCGCGGGATTGGGCAGGCCCGCGGTCACCGTCGTCCCGCCGCGCCGCGTCGCGTCCCAGGCGAGCTCCAGCGCCTTCGCCGATCCCGCCATCTCGAACGCGAAGTCGACGCCGCCGCCGACCAGCGCGCGCACCTGCCGCGCGGCCTCGGGATCGCGCGCATCGACGCTGTCGCTGGCTCCGAGGTCGCGCGCGAGCTCGAGCTTCGCGGGATCGAGGTCGATGGCGACGATGCGCCCCGCGCCGCAGGCGACCGCGCCGAGCACCGCCGCGAGGCCGACGCCGCCAAGGCCGATGACCGCGACGCTGGCGCCCGGCGCGATGCGCGCCGTGTTGGCGACCGCGCCGACGCCGGTCAGCACGGCGCAGCCGAACAGCGCGGCGCGCTCCATCGCGAGCTCCTTCGGCACGCGCACCAGCGAGCGGCGCGAGACCACGGCGTGCCCGGCGAAGGCCGAGACGCCGAGATGGTGGTGCAGCGGCTGGCCGTCGCGCGAGAGGCGTCGCCCGCCCGCGAGCATCTCGCCCGCGCCGTTGGACCTCGCCGCGGGCTCGCAGAGCGCGGGCCTGCCCTCCGCGCAGGGCCCGCAGCAGCCGCAGCTCGGCACGAAGACCATGACGACATGGTCGCCAGGCGCGAGGTCGTCGACGCCCTCGCCCAGCGCCTCGACGACGCCCGCGGCCTCGTGGCCCAGCGCCATCGGCGTCGGCCGCGGCCGGTCGCCGTTGATGACGGAGAGGTCGGAATGGCAGAGCCCGGCCGCGGCGATGCGCACGAGCACTTCCCCGCGCGCCGGCGGCGCCAGCTCGACCTCGCCGAGCGAGAGCGGGCGCGACGTCGCGTAGGGCCGCGGGCGGCCCATCTGCTCCAGGATCGCGGCGCGTGTCCGCATGGCGGTCGTCTCCCCCTGTCGCCTCAGTCGAGGCTGAAGCCGATCGCGCGGACATGCGCGCCGAACCCCGTGCGCTGCGGCTCGGCGTAGTGGCGCGCCTTCTCCTCCGACCAGACATAGGGCTCCACCTCGCCGAAGCGCGCCACGTCGCGCTGGCGGCGATAGGGCTGCAGCGCGTGGCGCCGCCCGTCATAGGCGTCGACATGGGCGCGCGCATCCGCGTCGTCGAAGCGGTCGTGGTGGAGCGTCGCGGCGAGCGGCAGGCGCGACGAGAGCGTGCCCTCGTTCGCGGGCCAGCCGATCGTCAGCCCGGCGACCGCGAAGACATGCCCTGGCAGGCCGAGCAGCGCCGCGACCTCGGCCGGATGGTTGCGGACCTGGCTGACCGGGCAGCAGCCGAGCCCCGCCGCCTCGGCCGCGGCCACGGCCCAGGCGAGCGCGATCGCGGCATCGACGCTCGCGTTGAAGAACGCGTCGAGATGGTCGTTGGCGAAGGGGTGGCCGCGCCATTCGTGCAACTGGCGCTGCCGGCGATGATTGCCGCAGGCGACGATCCAGGCCGGCGCCGAGGGCATCCAGTGGTCGCCGCCGCAGAGCTCGACCAGCCGCGCGCGCGTGGCGGGATCGGTGACGAGCACGAGGTCGCGCTGCTGCAGGTCGCTCTTCGTCGGCGAGGAGAGCGCCGCCGCGCAGACCAGGCGCAGCAGCGCGCCGGGCACCTCGCGCGGCGCGTAGCCGCGGATCACGCGGTGGCGCGCCAGCGCGGCGAGGCCGGGAACCCCGTCCGCGGGCGCGGCCTCGGCAAGGCCCCCGGCGTCGCCGAAGCGACGATCGAGGGCGGCGTCGAGCCCCGCGCGCGTCGCGTCGGCGCTCATACGCAGCGCCCGCCATCCACCTCGAGCGCCACGCCCGTGATGAAGCTGGCCTCGTCGGAGCAGAGATAGAGCGCCGCGTTGGCGATGTCCTCGGGCAGCGACAGGCGGCCCAGCGGCACGCTCGCGGTGAAGCGCGCGCGGTTCTCCGGCGTGTCGCCGCCCATGAAGTCCGCGAGCATCGCCGTCTCTCCCGCTACCGGGCAGAGGCAGTTGACGCGGATGCGGTCAGGGGCGAACTCCACCGCCATCGACTTCGTCATCGCGATCGCCGCGCCCTTGGAGGCGTTGTAGATCGTCAGGCCCGGCCGCGGGCGCAGCCCCGCCGTCGACGCGGTCGTGAGGATCGCGCCGCCGCCCTGGCGCCGGAACACCGGCACGACCTCGAGCGCGGCGAGGTAGATCGCCTTCACGTTGACGTCGAAGATGCGGTCGAAGGCTTCCTCGCCGACATTCATCATCGACTGGTTGCGATGCGTGTAGCCGGCGTTGTTGACCATGACGTCGACCCGGCCCCAGGCGCCGAGCGCGGCCTGGACCATGTCCCTGGCGCCCGCGGCCTTCGCGACGTCCGCCTCCTGGAAGAGCGCCGTCCCGCCTGCCTCGCCGATCGCGGTGGCGACGCGCCGGCCATTGGCGGCGTCGATGTCGGCGACCACCACGCGCGCGCCCTCGGCGGCGAAGCGCCGCGCCATGCCCTCGCCGAAGCCGGATCCGCCGCCGGTGACGATCGCGACCTTGCCCTCGAGCCTCATGCGCTTCCTCCCCCGCGCGCGCCGCGCGCGCCGCGGCGAGGATTGCCGAGGCGGCGCGGGGCCGCAAGTTCCGGGTGGCGCGCAAGCGCTCCCGCGCGCAGGATGACGCCATGGACAGGGACCATGTCGTCGACACGCCCGAGCGCCTGAGCGCGCTCTTCGGCCCGGTCACGCCGCTCGCGGCGATCAAGTCGATCCAGCGCCTCGAGGCGCATTCGCGGCGCTTCATCTCCCTCTCGCCCTTCGTCGTCATCGCGTCGGCCGACGCGCGGGGCCATGCCGACTGCAGCCCGCGCGGCGATCCCCCCGGCTTCGTGCGCGTGCTCGACGACACCACCCTCGCGATCCCCGACCGACCGGGGAACAACCGCATCGACACGCTGCGGAACATCGTCGAGAACCCCGAGGTCGCGGTGATCTTCTTCATCCCCGGCGTCGAGGAGACGCTGCGGGTCGAGGGCAGGGCGCGCGTAACCACCGACCCGGCGCTCCTCGCCGGCATGGAGGTTGGAGGCAAGGCGCCGACGCTCGCGATCCTGCTGGCGATCCGCGAGGCGCACCTGCACTGCGCCAAGGCGCTCAAGCGCTCGCGGCTCTGGGATCCGGCGAGCCGGGTCGAGCGCGGCGTCCTGCCGTCCCTCGGCCGGATGCTGCTCGACCAGACGCGCTCGACGATGGACCTCGCCACGGTCGAGGCCCGCATCGAGCAGTCCTATCGCGAGCGGATGTACTGACCGGTCCGGGCGCATGCGCCGCACACGCGGGCGCCATGATTGCCTGCTAGGCTGCGCCTCGTGCCCGTGACCATCGACATCACCCCCGACCCGCCGCGGCCCTCCGCGCGCGGCACGCTCTGGCAGCTCGTCGCGATCCTCGCCGGCGCCTTCGTGCTCCAGATCGCGGGCGCCGCGCTCGCGCTGGCCGTGCCGCTGCGCATGGCCCTCGACGGACAGGCGGCGGCGATGATCGGCCTCGCGGGCTCGGCGAGCTCGATCGGCTTCCTCGCCGGCTGCCTCGGCGCCGGCCTCCTCGTCCGCCCGGTCGGGCATATCCGCGCCTTCGCCGTGCTCGCCTCGGTGCAGGCGATCGTGACGCTCGCCTTCGCGCTCTCCTCGGATCCCTGGCTGTGGATCGCGCTGCGCCTCGTGAACGGCGTCGTCAACGCGGCGCAGTTCGTGATCGTCGAGAGCTGGGTGCTCGACCGCACGCCGGAGACGCTGCGCGGGCGCATGATGTCGATCTACGTCGTGTGCTCGCGCGCGGGGCTCATCCTCGGCCAGACGCTGCCGCTCGCCTTCCCCGGGGCCGGCTACGAGCTGTTCCTCGCCGCGAGCGCCTTCTACTCGCTCGCCCTCGTGCCGGTCGCGCTCAACCGCGCGCCGAGCCCGGCGCCGCCGCCGGCCATCGCGGTGATGAGCCTGCGCGACCTTTTCTCGGTCGCGCCCGTGTCTATCGTCGCCTGCTTCTATGTCGGGCTGGTCGGCAGCGCCGCCTTCAACGTGCTGCCGCTCTACGGCGTCGGCGTCGGCCTCGGCAACGTCGCGATCAGCGCGCTCGCGGCCTCGCTGCAGCTCGGCTCGCTGCTGATCCAGTGGCCGCTCGGCTGGATATCCGATCGCAGCGACCGCCGCGCGGTGATGATCGGCGCCTCGGCCGCCACCGTGCTCGGCGCGATACCGCTGGTGGCGCTCGGCCAGATGCCGTTCCTGCCGCTCGCCGTGCTCGTCGCGCTGGCGATCGGCGGCTGCCAGGCGGTCTACGCGATCGCCGTCGCGCATGCCCTCGACTTCGCCGGGCGCGAGCGCACCGTCGCGCTGTCGAGCAGCCTGATGCTGGTCTGGGGCGTCGGCGCCTCGATCGGCCCGCTCGCGGCGGCGACGGCGATGGAATGGCTCGGGCCGTCGGGCCTCTTCGTCCATGCGGCCATCTTCTCGCTGGCCTTCATCGGCTTCGCGACCTGGCGCATGACGCGGCGCAAGCCGCGCCCACCCGAGGAGCGCGAACCCTTCGTCGACATGCCGCCGACCCTGCCGACGGCCCCGCGCCTCGACCCGCGCAACGAGCCCGACGACGCGAGGCGCTGACGGGGCGAGGCGCTCACGGGGCGTCGCGCCGATCGGCTCGCGTCGGTGGACCAGGGTCGCGCGCGCTCCTAGTGTCGATGCATGGCGCCGCGGGGGCGGCGCGGGACAAGCGGGGGAAGCGGGCCATGGCGACGATGAACGCGGAGAAGCAGGCGCTGCTCGATGCGATCGAGCGCGACAGGGACATGCTCGTGGACTTCTTCGCGCGGTTCGTGGGCACCCCGTCGCCGAACCCGCCGGGCGACACGCGCAAGGCGGTCGCGCATATCGCGCGCTTCCTCGAGGCGCAGGGCCACGCCTTCCGCCTCGTCGATCCCGACCCGCTGCAGGCCAACGTCGTCGGCACGACCGATGGCGCGGCTCCCGGCAAGCACCTCGTGCTCAACGGGCATATCGACGTCTTCCCGGTGGAGGAGGGCGATGCCCGCTGGACGCATGGTCCGTGGAGCGGCGCGGTCGCCGACGGCAAGGTCTGGGGGCGCGGCGCCTGCGACATGAAGGCCGGCACCACGGCCTCGATCATGACCTACCACTACCTCTCGCGGATGCGGTCGCGCTGGAAGGGCAGGCTCACGCTGACCTGCGTCTCCGACGAGGAGACATTCGGGCCGATGGGCGCGCGCCACCTCGTCGAGAAGGTACCGGAGGTGCTGGGAGACTGCCTGCTCAACGGCGAGCCCTCGAGCCCCTTCTCGATCCGCTTCGGCGAGAAGGGCCCGCTCTGGCTCGCCTTCGAGGTCAGGACGCGCGGCGCGCACGGCGCCTATGTCCATGCCTCTGAGAACGCCGCCAAGCTCGCGGCGCGCCTCATCCAGGACCTCGAGGCGGTGACGGAGATCCGCCCGGACATGCCGCCGGACGTGGCGCGTGCGCTCGCGGAGGCGCGCGAGACGACCGATCGCGCGATGGGGCCGGGCTCGGCCGACATCGTGCCGCGCGTCACGCTCAACATCGGCCGCGTCGCGGGCGGGCTGAAGGTCAACATGGTCGCCGACCGCGTGCGCGTGGAGGCGGATATCCGCCTTCCCGTCGGCGTCGAGCTCGCGACCGTGATGGCCGAGGTTGAGAAGGTCCTTGCCCGCCATCCGCAGGCCACGATGGAGGTGATCAACTTCCAGCCGCCCTCGTCCTGCGATCCCTTCTCGGAGATGGTCGGCCACCTGCAGGACAACGTGCAGCATCTCCGCGGCTTCAGGCCGAAGCCGATCGTCAGCCTCGGAGGCACCGACGCACGGCTGTGGCGCTATCGCGCGATCCCCGCCTATGTCTACGGCCCGCCGCCCGCGGGCATGGGGTCCTTCGACGAGCACGTGTCGATCGACGACTTCCTGCACGTCGTGCGCAGCCACGTGCTGTCCGCCTACGACTACCTGTCGCGGGGCTAGGCGCCGGCGGGGCCGAAGCGCGCGCGCCAGCGCGCGACGTCGTCGAAGGCGACGTTGCTGCCGCAGAGCACGAGCACGATGCACGGCCGCGCGCCGAGCCGCGCGCGCAGGCGCAGCGCGGCGGCGACGGTGCAGGACGCCGCGGGCTCGCACCACAAATGCTCGTCGGCGACCAGCGCGTCGAGCTCCGCGACCGCCTCGGCGTCGGGCACGACCTCGATCCCCTCGAGGAAGCGCCGCGCCGCCGCCATCGTGCGCTCGGTCGCGAAGGGCGCGCCCAGCGTGCGCGCGATCGAGCTCGGCGCAATCGTCTCGGGCCGGCCCGCGGCGAGCGCGCGCGTCATCGTCTCCGCGCCCTCGGTCTCGACGCCGTGGATCCGGGCGGCGGGGATCCTGCCCTTCACCGCCGCGGCGACGCCGGACATGAAGCCGCCGCCGCCGATGCTCACGAAGACGTCGGTCATGCCGGGCACCGCCTCGGCCAGCTCGAGGCCGAGCGTGCCATGGCCCGCGATCACCGCCGGGTCGTCGTAGGGATGCACGAAGGTCATGCCCGCGCGCCCCAGGTCCTGCGCGCGCGCGAAGGCGATGGCGGCGCTCTCGCAGAGCTCGACCTCGGCGCCGGCGGCGCGCGTGCGCTCGACGTTGTAGGCGGGCGTCACGCTGGGCATCGTCACCAGCGCGCGCGTGCCGGTGGCGCGCGCGGCCTCCGCGGTGGCGATGGCGTGGTTGCCGCCGGAGACCGTGACGATGCCGCGCGCGCGCGCCGCCTCGTCCATCGTCGCCAGCTTGTTGAGCACCCCGCGCATCTTGAACGAGCCGCCGAGCTGCAGGCACTCGAGCTTGAGGAACACCTCCGCGTCGAGGCGCCGCGACAGCGCCTCGCTGCGCCAGGTCGGCGTGGCGCGTACCTGGCCGGCGACGCGCGCGCGCGCGGCCTCGATGTCGGCGAGGGCGACGTCGAACTCCATGCTCACTCCTTCCAGCCGCGCCGCCGCCGCGCGGCGACCAGCGTGTTCTCCAGCAGGCAGGCGATGGTCATCGGCCCGACGCCGCCCGGCACCGGCGTGATCGCGCCGGCGACCTCGGCCGCCTCGTCGAAGGCGACGTCGCCGACCAGCCTGTGCCGGCCATCGGCGGTGCCGATGCGGTTGATGCCGACGTCGATCACCGTCGCGCCGGGCCTGATCCAGCCGCCGCGCACCATCTCCGGCCTGCCGACCGCGGCGACGACGATGTCGGCGCGCCGGCAGATCGCGGGCAGGTCGCGGCTGCGCGAATGCGCGAGCGTGACGGTGCAGTCCGCGGCGAGCAGAAGCTGCGCCACCGGCTTGCCGACGATGTTCGAGCGTCCGATCACGACCGCCTCCGCGCCCGCGAGCCGGGTTCCGGCCTCGCGCAGCAGGGCCATGCAGCCGCGCGGCGTGCAGGGCACCAGCGCATCGCCTCCCGTCGCCAGCAGGCCCGCGTTGACGACATGGAACCCGTCGACGTCCTTCGCGGGGTCGATCGCGGCGATCACCGCCTGCGCGTCGACATGGCGGGGCAGCGGCAGCTGGACGAGGATCCCGTCCACCTCGTCGTCGGCGTTGAGCCGCGCCACCAGCGCGAGCAGCGCGGCCTGGCTCGCGTCGGCCGGAAGCCTGTGCTCGATCGAGCGCATGCCCGCCTCGCGCGTCGCGGTGCCCTTGTTGCGCACGTAGACCGCGCTGGCCGGATCCTCGCCGACCAGCACGACCGCGAGGCCGGGCGGCGCGGGCAGCCGCGCGACCTCGGCGCCGACGCGCGCGCGCATCGAAGCCGCGATCGATTTCCCGTCGATGATCCTCGCGCTCATCTCGTCCCTCCCAGGATCGCCTCCAGCCGCGCGGCCACCGCGCGCGCATCGGCGTCGATGCGGATGCGCTTCGTGCGCTGCGTCGCGCCGGACTCGATCGCCAGCGCGCGGCGCGGCAGGCCCAGCGCCCTGGCCAGCAGCGCGAGCAGCGCGGCGTTGGCCTCGCCATCGGCGGGCGGCGCGCTGACCCGGGCGCGCAGCAGCGCGCGCCCCGCGGCGTCGGCCTCCACGCCGTCGAGCGCGTCGCGCCCGCCGCGCGGCACCAGGCGCACCGCCAGCGTCGCGCCCTGCCCCGACGGGTCGGGCGACAGCGGCGAGGCCGCGCTCACGTCAGCGCCGGCAGGATGTCGTAGCGGAGCAGGTCGCGCAGGAAATAGAGGACGAGGATCAGCACGATCGGCGAGACGTCGACGCCGCCGATCGACGGCACGACGCGGCGGATCGGTCGCAGCGCCGGCTCGGTGACGCGCCACAGGAATTCCGCGGCGCCGCGCACGAACTGGTTGTAGGCATTGATGACGTTGAAGGCGATCAGCCAGGACAGGATCGCCTGCGCGATCAGCAGCCAGATGTAGAGCGTGACGACCGTGTCGATCAGGCGGACGATGGCGTTCATGGATGGCGCCTCGGAAATGGCGGGGGCGGAGGGGCGGTCGCCGGGGCGGCCCTGCGGACGCCTGCCTCGCGTGCGCGACGCTACACGAACCACCCGCGCCGCGCCAAGCCACTGTCCCGGCGAGGTTTTTCGCCCGCGTCGCCGCGTCGCGCCGCGCCCGCGCGAAGCTTGACACTCCAAGGCCCGCGCCTATGATCCGCGCCTCTTCCGGACCGGTGGGGCTGTAGCTCAGCTGGGAGAGCGCCTCGTTCGCAATGAGGAGGTCGACGGTTCGATCCCGTTCAGCTCCACCAATCCCGGCCCTTGTGTTTTCAGGCACTTGGCGGGAACCCGGCTAGTTCCAAACGACCCTGCAGATCAGCGCTGTCACAACCGTGTCACAGCGAGGGTCCCCCATGGCGACGATACGCAAGCGCGGCATGCGCTGGCAGGTGCAGGTCCGCAGGAGCAACGGGTACAGGGCAAGTCGGTCTTTCCTCCTTCGCGCCGATGCGGATCGCTGGGCGCGCGAGGCCGAGGCCGAGGCGGATCGCCGCTTCCTGCAGACGGATCCCTCGCAGCTGGCCAAGCTCCGGCTTGCAGATCTCCTGAAGCGCTACGAGGCAAGCGTCACCCCGGCGAAGCGATCCGCCGCGACCGAGCGCCAGTTCCTGGCGGCCCTGCTCGCGAGGCCACTGGCGCAGCTGCGCCTCTGCGACCTCACGCCAAGACGACTGGCCGACTACCGCGACGAGAGGCTGTCCCGGGTAAGGCCCGCATCGGTGCTGCGCGAGCTGGCGCTGCTGCAGAATGTCCTCGAAGTGGCGCGCCGCGAGTGGGGCGTGCGTCTTTCCGACAATCCCTGCCGGATGGTGGCGAAGCCTTCGGCGGGACCGTCGCGCCAGCGTCGCATCGGCGCTGCGGAGTGGTCAGCCCTGTGCGAGGCACTGCAGCGGTGCCGCCATCCCATGCTCGCGTCCGTGCTGCGCTTCGCCATCGAGACGGGCATGCGCCGGGGCGAATTGCTGCGTGTCGAGTGGCGTGACCTCGACGCTGCGTCGCGCACGCTCCGGATCCGCATGGCGAAGAACGGGCACCCCCGGACGATCGCATTGAGCGACGAAGCGCTGGCTGCCCTGGCCGGATTGCAGCGGAGCGAGACCGATGCGCGGATCTTCCCGATGACGGCCAATGCGCTGCGCCTTGCCTGGGAACGCCTGAAGCGGCGCGCGGGCATCCAAGACCTGCGCTTCCACGACCTGCGCCACGAGGCCATC
>VGDA01000083.1 GCA_016869915.1 Alphaproteobacteria bacterium | reverse complement strand
ATGGGGGCACCCGAATCGTTGGCCGTGGAGCTTAGCGCCTCGCGGCGCCGCCATGCAGGTGCAGGGCGCCCTTCCGCGCGGCAGCCCAAGGCCCTATATTGCTCTCGTCGGGAAACCGACTATGGCGATAAATAGCGTGCGCAATAGCCGATGCGGACCCGGGGGCAGTGCCCGGCGCCTCCACCACCTGCGGGGGCGAACCAGGATCGACGCGCGAGTAAAGGCACGAAGTTTGCCCGGCATGGTACCGCCGTCATCGGGCCATCAAGAGACGCCAACGATAACGTGGCTCTCGACAACCGCGTCGCGGCCTGAGCCTAACGGCTTAGCCCAAGACGCCTAGTCGCGGTCCGGGGGGGCACCGGGCAACAGAAGCCCCCCCACTAACCGACGCGGGCGCGCCGCCGGCATCGGCACGGGGCATCGAGCGGGGCGAGGCGGACGTGGCGGCTCAGGGTTTCCAATACGATCGGATGATGGATGCCGCGCTGCGCAGCGTGATGCGCGACGCGCTCGCGCGCGCCGCGGAGCGCGGCTTGCCCGGCGACCATCATTTCTACGTCACCTTCCGGACCGCGCATCCCGGCGTGCAGGTGCCGGCGACGCTGCGCCAGCGCTTCCCGCGCGAGATGACCATCGTGCTGCAGTACCAGTTCTGGGGCCTCGAGGTTGACGACGGCGGCTTCTCCGTCACCCTGAGCTTCGACGCGAAGCACGAGCGCCTCGTGATCCCCTTCGCGGCGGTCTCGGCCTTCGTCGATCCATCGGTCCAGTTCGGGCTGCAGTTCCAGCCCCCCGACGCGGAAGTCGCGGCCGGCGAGCCGGAGCCCGCCGCCAGCCAGGCGCCTGAGGCGGCCGCGCAGCCCGCGCCGGAGGCGGCCGCGAAGGCGGATGGCGGCGACCGCATCGTCAAGCTGGACGCCTTCCGCAGGAAATAGTCGCCGCGCGCGACGCCCCGCGGCCGCGGCGACGCGGCCCGCCAGCAGAGGACCGGCGCCGACGCGCCGGACGACAGACATGGCCGAGTTCTCCTATCGCGAGCTGATCGAGGTCGCGCACCACGACGTCCCGTGGCGCCGCATCGAGGGTGACCACGTCGAGGCCGCGCGCTTCGAAGGCGCGGACATCCTGAAGGTGAAGCCCTCCGCGCTGGCGGACCTCGCCTTCCACGCCTTCTCGGACATCGCGCATCTCCTGCGCCCGGGCCACCTGCGCCAGCTGCGCGCGATCCTCGACGACAAGGAAGCCTCGGCCAACGACCGCTTCGTGGCCTACGAGCTCCTCAAGAACGCCTGCATCTCCGCCGGCGGCGTCCTGCCTATGTGCCAGGACACCGGCACGGCGATCGTGATGGGCAAGAAGGGCCAGCGCGTCTGGACCGGCTTCGACGACGCCGAGGAGGTCTCGCGCGGCGTGTTCCGCTCCTACGCCGAGCGCAACCTGCGCTACTCGAACCTCGCGCCGCTGACGATGTTCAAGGAGGTCAACACCGGCGACAACCTGCCGGCGCAGGTCGACCTCTACGCCACCGACGGCGACGCGTACGAGTTCCTCTACGTCGCCAAGGGCGGCGGCTCGGCGAACAAGACCTTCCTGTTCCAGGAGACGCCGTCGCGCCTCACCCCGGACGGGCTGCTCAAGTTCCTCGACGAGAAGATCCGCACGCTCGGGACCGCGGCCTGCCCGCCCTACCACCTCGCGATCGTGGTCGGCGGAACCTCGGCCGAGTTCGCGCTGAAGACGCTGAAGCTCGCCACCTGCCGCTACCTCGACGGGCTCCCCGCCGAGGGCAACAAGTGGGGCCAGGCCTTCCGCGACCGCGAGATGGAGGAGAAGGTCCACAAGCTCACGCAGATGAATGGCATCGGCGCGCAGTTCGGCGGCAAGTACTTCTGCCACGACGTGCGCGTGATCCGCCTGCCGCGCCACGGCGCCAGCCTGCCGATCGCCATCGGCGTGTCCTGCTCCGCCGACCGCCAGGCGCTCGGCAAGGTCACCCGCGACGGCGTCTTCCTCGAGCAGCTCGAGACCGATCCCGCGCAGTACATGCCGGACGTCGACGCGGCAAAGCTCGGCGGCGACGTCGTGCGCATCGACCTCAACCAGCCGATGTCGCGGATCCGCGAGATCCTCTCCGGCCATCCCGTCACGACGCGCGTGATGCTGACCGGCCCGCTGATCGTGGCCCGCGACCTCGCGCACGCGAAGCTGCGCGCCGACCTCGACGCGGGCAAGCCCCTGCCCGACTACTTCCGCAACCACCCGATCTACTACGCGGGTCCCGCGAAGACGCCCAAGGGCTATGCGTCGGGCGCCTTCGGGCCGACCACGGCCGGCCGCATGGACTCCTTCGTCGACCAGTTCCAGGCGGCGGGCGGCAGCTTCGTGATGGTGGCGAAGGGCAACCGGTCGAAGGCCGTGACCGACGCCTGCCGCAAGCATGGCGGCTTCTACCTCTGCTCGGTCGGCGGCGAGGGCGCGGTGCTCGCGCAGGACTGCATCAAGAAGGTCGAGTGCATCGCCTATCCCGAGATCGGGATGGAGGCGATCTGGCGCATCGAGGTCGTGGACTTCCCGGCCTTCATCGTCGTCGACGACAAGGGCAACGACTTCTTCGCGAAGTTCGGCGCCTACTGAACGACCGCGGAGGGGAGGCCGGCGGCATGCCGGCTTCCCCTGCCCGGCCTCAGGACCCAGCGAAGTCGCGCAGGACCTTGCCGGCGCGCGCCGCGTCGGCGATCGGGCCATTGCGGTCGACGACCCGCGCGCCGTTCACCCACACGCCATGGACGCCCTTGCCCTCGGCGACGAGGCGCGAGGCACCGGCGGGCAGGTCCCAGGCGCGGCGGCGCTGACCGCGCCCGACGGTGGCCGGGTCGAAGAGCAGGAGGTCGGCTGCCGCGCCCTCGCGCAGCGTGCCGCGGTCCCTGAGGCCGAAGAGCGCGGCCGGATGGCCGGTCAGCTTCCACGCCGCCTTCTCGATCGGCAGCGCGCCGCGGTCGCGCGACCAGTGGCCGAGCAGGTTCAGCCCGAAATCGGCGTCGCACAGGAAGGTCAGGTGCGCGCCGGCGTCGCTCAGCGACACATGCGCGCTCTCCTCGTTGATCAGCCGCGCCACGGACTCCGGCTCGCTGTTGAGCAGTTCCGCGACGAAGAGGGTGTCGAGGTCCTCGCCAAGCGCGAAGTCGAGCATCCAGTCGACGGGATGCTTGCCCTCGGCCGCGGCGAGGTCGGCGAGCGAGCGGCCCTCCAGCCCGCGATGCCGAGGCGCCCTGGCCTCGCGCAGGAAGATCCGGTGCCACTCGCTGTTGAAGAGGCGCCGGCCGACGCCCTCGACCAGGTCCCTCTTGAAGCCCTCGCGGAAATCCCGGTCGGCGTAGAGCCGCGGCAGCTCCGCCTGCGGCGTGCGCATCGCCTGCTTCCACGTCGCGTTGTCCTCGAAAACGTAGGCCGAGCGCAGCGTGAACTCCATCGTCAGCGCGCAGCACGAGACCTGCGGGACGATGGCGCGGCCGCGCGCCTGCGCGGCTTTCATTTGCTCGACCTGCTCGAAGACGCGCGTCGGCGCGGTGTTCGAGTGGAACATCGCGGCGACGATGATCGCGCGCCCCGTGTCGGCGGCCAGCCCCTCGAGGAAGGGAACGGTGGTCGTGCTGCCCTTGGTCAGCATGAAGACGCCGCGCCCGGCGTCGCGCATCGCGGCGAGCAGCGCGCGGAACTCGCGCTCGTCGGCGAGGCGCGAGGGCATCGGCACGCCGCCCTCGCCGTTGTGCGGCTCGTTGGTCGAGGACCCCAGGCCGACCGCGCCCGCGGCGATCGCCTCGCGCACCAGTCCGGCCATGCGCGCGATCTCGTCGTCGGTCGCCGCGCGCGTCGAGGCGTCGGCGCCCATGACCCAGGTGCGGATGGAGGAATGGCCGGCGAAGGCGACGACGTTCGGCACGACGCCGTTGCGCTCGAGGAGCGCGAGGTACTCGGGGAAGCTCTCGAACTCCCAGCGTATGCCCTCGCGCAGCGCGGCGAGCGACATGCCCTCGACCTGGGTCAGGTTGCGCATCGTGATGTCGCGGTCGGCCGGCCGGCAGGGCGCGATGGTGAAGCCGCAATTGCCGATCACGACGGTGGTCACGCCCAGCGCGGGCGAAGGGTCCGCCCAGGGATCCCAGGTCAGCTGCGCGTCGTAGTGCGTGTGCCCGTCGATGATGCCGGGCATCAGCGCGAGGCCGGAGGCGTCGACGACCTCCCGCGCCGGCCCGGCGATCGCGCCGCCTGCCGCCGCGATGCGGCCATCGGCGACGGCGAGGTCGCCGCGGCGCGCGGGCGCGCCGGTCCCGTCGATGAGGGTGGCGTTGCGGAAGACGATGTCGAACATGGCGGGCTCCTCGGTCTCGCGCGGACGCTAGACGCTCCGCGGGCCGCCTGTCATCCCGCGCGGCGCGCCTCGGCCCGCGCGAGCAGCAGGGCGCTGGAGAGGATGGCGATTCCGCCGAGCGCGGCCCATCCGTCGGGCCACTCGCCGAAGAACGCCCAGCCGGCGACGGCCGCGAAGACGAGACGCAGGTTCAGGATCGGCGCGAGGGCCGAGGCCTCGCCGCTGCGGAAGGCGATGAGTATGAGCCAGAGCGCGAGCGCGCCGGTGCTGGCGGCGAGCGCGACGAGCGCGAGGTCGGCGGCCGAGGGCAGGCTCCAGTGCATTATCGCGAGCGGCAGCGCGCCTGCGACGGCGACGACCCCGACCCAGAACATCGTGGTCTCCACCCGGTCGACCAGGCCGAGCGCGCGGTTCGCGAAGACGATCGCCATGCCGCAGACGGCGCTGCCGAGGCCCGCGACGCCGAGAGGGTCGGCGCCCCCGCCGGGACGCACCACCACCACGACCCCGGCGAAGCCCAGCAGCGTAGCCGCCCAGCGCGCGGCGCCGACGCGCTCGCCCATCACCGGCCCCGCGAACAGCACGACGAACAGGGCCGACGCGAAGTTGAGCGTCGTCGCCACGGCGAAGTCGAGGAGCCGGAAGGACAGGTAGTAGAGCTGCCAGCTGACGAGGCTCGACGCCCCGCGAAAGAGCTGCAGCCAGGGCCGACGGGTCGCTGCGCCGCGCCAGCCGATGCCCAGAGACAGGACGAGGGCCGCGCCGAGCGCCAGCTGCGCCGCGGCGCGCGCCAGCGTGTAGACGACGGTCGGCAGCGCGGGATCGACGAAGCGCAGCAGCACCGTTTCCGCGACGAGCACGAGCATCGCGAGCGAGAGCCAGCACGCGCCCCGCAGGTTCCCCGACAGCGTCATCCGGCGCGAGGCTACACCGGGGGCGTCCGGTTTGGGGCACGAAGGTGGCGGGATCGCGCCTTGCCGCCATGGAATCGCCAAGCCGCCGCCAGCCTCGTCCCCCAGCTTGCCGCCCACCGCGCCCGACGCCTATCCCGCGCGTCCGGGCGCCTCCAGCCAGAGGAGCACAAGGAGGATGAAGCCCGACATGCATTCCACCCGCCACGGCCGCGGCCGCCTCGCCGGCGCGCTGGCCGGGGCCGCGCTGCTCGCCTTCACGCTCTCGCCCGCGACGGCACCCGCGCGCGTCGCGGGCGAGAGCTTCGCCCCGCTCGTGCGCGAGGTCTCGCCCGCGGTGGTCAACATCGCCGCCTCGCGCGAGGGGCAGCCGCGCGAGGCCGCGCAGCAGAGGACCGCGCCGGTGCCGGGCTCCCCGCTCGAGGAATTCCTGCGTCGCTTCGGCGGGCCGGGGGCCCGTCCCGATACCGCGCCGCGACGCGCGATCGCTCAGGGATCCGGCTTCGTCGTCGATCCCGCCGGCTACATCGTCACGAACAACCATGTCGCGGGCGACGCGACGGACATCTCCGTCACCTTCCCGGACGGAAGGCAGCTCGGGGCAAGGCTTGTCGGGCGCGACGAGAAGACGGACCTCGCGCTGCTCAAGGTCGAGAGCGACCGGCCGCTTCCCGCCGTGCGCTGGGGCGATTCCGACGCGGTGGAGGTCGGGGACTGGGTGCTCGCGGTCGGCAATCCCTTCGGCCTCGGCGGCACGGTGACCGCGGGCATCGTCTCGGCGCGCGGCCGCGACATCCAGGCCGGTCCCTACGACGACTTCCTGCAGCTCGACGCGCCCATCAACCAGGGCAACTCCGGCGGCCCGGCCTTCGACATGCGCGGCGCCGTCATCGGCGTGAACACCGCGATCTACTCGCCCAATGGCGGCAGCGTCGGGATCGGCTTCGCGATCCCGTCCGCCGTGGCGCGGCCGGTAGTCGAGGAACTGCGCGCCCGGGGTCGCGTCGAGCGCGGCTGGATCGGCGTCGCGGTGCAGCCCCTGGTGCCCGAGATCGCGCTCGGCCTCGGGCTCCAGGCGACGCAGGACGGCGCGCTCGTGGCGCAGGTAGAGCCAGGAGGCCCCGCGGCCATCGGCGGGCTGCGCCAGGGCGACGTCGTGGTCGGCGTGGACGGCAAGCCGGTCAACCGGCTGCGCGAGCTGCCGCGCGCGATCGCGGCCGTGAAGCCCGGCGCCACGGCCACGCTGGACGTGATCCGGCGCGGCGCTGCGATGAAGGTCGAGCTGCGCGTCGGCTCCACGCCGCAGGCCGAGCGCGCGGCCGCCGACGAGCCAGCCGGCCTCGCCTTCGCGCCGCTGACCGCGGAGCTGCGCGCGCGGCTCGACCTTACGGCCGAGGCGCGAGGCGCCGCGATAGCGCAGGTGCGCGAGGGCTCGCCTGCGCAGCGCGCAGGCCTCGCTCCAGGCGACCTCGTCGTCGAGGTCGGCGGCGAGAAGGTGGGCAACCCCGAGCAGGCGGCGCGCGCGATCGCCGGCGCGCGCGCGCGCCATGCGGCCAGCGTGCTGCTGCTCGTCGACCGCCACGGCGCGGAGCGCTTCGTCGCCCTTCGCCTGCCGCAAGGCGCCAGCTGAGGAACGCGGGGGAGCGGCGACCAGCCGCCGCTCCCGCCGTCAGTCCGCGTAGACCGCGACCTCGATGCCCGCCGCGGAGGCGTGGCCGCGATACATGCCCTCGGTGTTGTAGGGCAGCGTGAAGTTGCCCTCGCGGTCGATCGCCACGAGGCCCGCGCCCGCGGCCCAGCCATCGAGCTCGCCATGGATCATCGCGCCGGCCGCCGCCTCGAGCGACTGCCCGCCCCAGCGCATCCGCGCATGGATCTCGTGCGCGAGCGCCTTGCGGATGAAGAACTCGCCCTTGCCCGTCGCCGAGATCGCGCAGGTCCGGTCGTCCGCCCAGGTGCCCGCGCCGATGATCGGCGAATCGCCGACGCGCCCGACGAGCTTGTTCGTGTAGCCACCCGTGGACGTGCCCGCGGCAAGATGCCCGGCGGCGTCGAGCGCGACCGCGCCGACGGTGCCGTGCTTCTCCGATTCCGGCGCCGCCGACATCGTGCCGGCGGTCTCGCGCGCCTTGATCTCGCGCAGCGCCTCGCGCCGCCACTCGGTGGCGAAATGCGCGTTGTCGACCATGGCGAAGCCGTTGCGCTCGGCCCAGCGATCGGCGCCCTCGCCCGCCAGCATCAAGGGGTCGGAGCCGCGCCGCGCGAGCTCCGCAACGACGCGGATCGGGTTGCGGATGCGCCGCGACGACGCCACCGAGCCCGCGTGCAGGCCCATGCCCTCCATGATCGAGGCGTCGAGCTCGTGGCCGCCATCGGCGTTGAAGGCGGAGCCGTGCCCGGCGTTGAAGTTCGGGTCGTCCTCCATCACCGCGATCGCCGCGACGACGGCGTCCATCGAGGCGCCGCCGCGCGCGAGCACGGCCCATCCCGCCTCGAGCGAGCAGCGCAGGCTGGCGCGGAAGCCGGCCTCGCGCGCGGCGCTCATCCCGGCGCGGGGCAGGACCCCGCAGCCGCCATGGATCACGAGCCTTGCTGCTGGCATTCGGGGCCTCCTTCAGCCTGTCGCGTGTCGACTCGGCTTGATAGCCGCGCGCGCGCTGCCGCGCTAGCCTCCGCCGCGCACGCCATGACGGGACTGCCCATCCGCAAGCGCTCCGTGACGATCGCCGGCCACGCGACCTCCGTGTCGCTCGAGCCGGAGTTCTGGGCGGAGCTGCGCGCGATCGCCGGCGCGCGCGGGGTCTCGCTCAATGCGCTCGTCGGCGAGGTCGACGCGGTCCGCGGCGCGCGCAACCTCTCGAGCGCGCTGCGCGTCCACGTCCTCGAGGCGCTACGCCGCTCGGCCGCCCGGCGGTAGCGGCGGCGGCCACGGCGCGAGCGGGGACAGGGCCTGCAAAGATCCGGCTGCGCCGCCGAGTGCTGCGGCCTAGTCTGCTCGCGGATCGCTCGCGGGGAGGAGCGCAGGCCCATGGATCTTGGCAGCTTCGACTACGTCGTGGTCGGCGCCGGCTCGGCCGGATGCCTGCTCGCCAACCGCCTTTCCGCCGATCCCGGGACGACGGTGCTCCTGCTCGAGGCAGGCGGGCGCGATACCTATCCCTGGATCCACGTCCCCATCGGCTACCTCTACACGATGAACAACCCGCGCACGGACTGGCGCTTCCGCACGGAGGCCGAGCCGGGGCTGAACGGCCGCGCGCTGAACTACCCGCGCGGCCGGGTGCTCGGCGGCTGCTCCGCCATCAACGGCATGATCTACATGCGCGGCCAGGCCGCCGACTACGACCACTGGCGCCAGCTCGGCCTCGCCGGCTGGGGCTGGGACGACGTGCTGCCCTTCTTCAAGCGCCACGAGGACTTCCACGCGGGCGCCGACGACATGCACGGCGCCGGTGGCGAATGGCGGATCGAGGAACCGCGCATCTCCTGGGAGATCCTCGACGCCTTCCGCGACGCCGCCGCGGAGGCCGGGATACCGAAGATCTCGGACTTCAACCGCGGCGACAACCACGGCTCCGCCTATTTCCACGTCAACCAGAAGCGCGGCGTGCGCTGGACGGCAGCGAAGGCCTTCCTGCGCCCCGTGGCCGGCCGCCCGAACCTGCGCGTCGTCACGGGCGCGACGGCGCGACGGGTCCTGCTCGAGGACGGCAGGGCCACGGGCGTCTCGCTCTGGCTCGGCGGCGAGGAGGCGACAGCCGCCGCGCGGCGCGAGGTCGTGCTCGCGGCCGGCGCGATCGGCTCGCCGCAGCTGCTCATGCTCTCCGGCATCGGGCCGGGCGAATCGTTGCGCGCGCACGGCATCGGGGTGGCGCACGACCTGCCCGGCGTGGGCGCCGGGCTGCAGGACCACCTCCAGCTGCGCTGCATCTACAAGGTCTCCAACGCGCGCACGCTCAACGAGACCGCCGCGAGCCTCGTCTCGCGCATCGGCATGGCGCTCGAATACGCGCTGTTCCGGCGCGGGCCGATGACGATGGCGCCGTCGACGCTGGGCGCCTTCGCGCGCAGCGACCCGGCCGCCGCGACCGCCAACCTCGAGTACCACGTGCAGCCGCTCAGCCTCGACCGCTTCGGCGAGCCGCTGCATCCGTTTCCGGCGATCACCGCCTCGGTATGCAACGTGCGCCCGACGAGCCGAGGCAGCGTCGGCCTGCGCAGCGCCGACCCGCGCGACCCGCCGGAGATCCGCCCGAACTACCTGTCGACGCCGGAGGACCGGCGCGTCGCGGCGGACGCGATCCGCCTTACGCGCCGCATCATGGGCGCGCGCGCGATGGCCCGCTTCTCGCCGCGCGAGCACCTGCCGGGCGAAGCGGTCGACGGCGACGAGGCGCTCGCGCGCGCAGCCGGCGACATCGGCACGACCATCTTCCACCCCGTCGGCACCTGCCGGATGGGCGTGGACGGCGACGCCATGGCGGTGCTCGACCCGGGGCTGCGCGTGCGCGGCCTGCGCGGCCTGCGCGTCGTCGACGCCTCGGCGATGCCCTCGATCACCTCGGGCAACACGGCCGCGCCGACGATGATGATCGCGGAGAAGGCGGCGGCGGAGATCCGCGCTTCGCCCGGGGCCTGAGCGCCAACGCAGCAGATCGCGCGACGTGGTGCATAGAGTAGGGCGGACGCAGTCCAGCGAGCCGCTTTCTCGGGTACCAGGGAAATTTACAGGGAATTCATCGGGACCGGCACTGGTCTTACCTCACGGCAAGCCAGGTGGCGCGCTTGTTCGGCGAAACTCCGCCAATGACCTAGCAGCACACTTGGACCATCGGTCGCCAAGCAATGCGCGAGATGGGACGCCGCCACCTTCCCATCGACAACTCGACCCCATCCGTTCAGTTTTTCGACCTTACGACGTCCTACAAATAGCGCTCGGACCAGCCGGCCGGCACCGGCAACCGGTTGGTTTCTCGACCGCTTCAGTTTCTTGACCTTACGGGCGCGCTGTCGCTGTCGTGTCGGTATTGAAAAGTTAAAGCGCCCGGGCGGCCGCGTCGAGTTCGGCTTGCGCTTGCGCTTCGCGGCGCGCGCGCGCGCCTCGGCCGCCGCTGTCAGCGCTTCGTTGGCCGATTCCAGATCGGCCAACGCGGCCGCGAGCGCCGCAGGGGCGGGGCCGCCGATCCGGTTTCGTACGGCGATGAAATTCTCGACCGACGCAAGGCGTTCAAGTTCGAGCAAATCGAGCGCGGGTGGCCGTCCGACGGCGGCGAGAAACGCGGCGGCGATTTCGGCGCC
>VGDA01000082.1 GCA_016869915.1 Alphaproteobacteria bacterium | reverse complement strand
CATGCACCACGGCACGCTCAACGCCGTCGTGATGCCGGCGGTGCTGCGCTTCAACGCCGGGGTCAACGGGATCGGCTGGAAATACGACCGACTGCGCCAAACCATGGGGCTGCCCGCGGGCACCGAGCTCGACCGCCATGTCGCGGCGCTCAACGCGCGCATCGGCATCCCGGGCGGCCTGCGCGCGATGGGCGTCACCGAGGCGATGTTCGCGCAGGTCGTGCCCCACGCGCTCAAGGACCACACCGCCGCGACCAACCCGCGCCCGCTGACGGTGGAAGGCGTCGAGGCCCTGCTGCGCGAGGCGATGTGACCGCGCGCAGGCTCCGCTCGCGCGTCGCGATCGAGGGCATCGACCGCACGCCCCATCGTGCCTTCCTGCGCGCGATGGGGCTCGGCGACGACGACATCGCGCGGCCGATGGTGGGCGTCGTCTCCACCCATGGCGAGACCACGCCCTGCTCGCTGACGCTCGGGCCGCAGGCCGCGGAGGCGAAGTCCGGGGTGCGGGAGGGCGGCGGCACGCCGCGCGAGTTCACGACGATCTCCGTCTCCGACGGCGTGTCGATGAACCATCTCGGCATGCGCTTCAGCCTGGTGAGCCGCGAGCTCATCGCGGACTCGATCGAGGCCGTGATGCGCGGCCATGCCTATGACGCGCTGGTCGGCTTCGCCGGCTGCGATAAGACCCTGCCCGGCGTGATGATGGCGATGGTCCGCTGCAACGCGCCGTCGGTCTTCGTCTATGGCGGCAGCGCGCTGCCGGGGCGCTGGCGGGGCAGGGACGTGACCGCGCTCGATTCCTACGAGGGCGTCGGCGCGGTGATGACCGGCAGGATGACCCGCGAGGAGCTCGACGAGCTCGAGCGCGCCTGCCTGCCCACGATCGGCTCCTGCGCAGGACAGTTCACGGCGAACACGATGGCCATGGTGTCCGAGGCCATCGGCATCGCGCCCTCGGGCTCGGCCATGCTGCCCGCCGTCGACGCGCAGCGCCCGGCGCTGGCGCGCGCCGCTGGCCGCGCCGTCATGCGCCTGCTGCGCGATGGCGGGCCGCTGCCGCGCGACCTCGTCACGCGCCGCAGCCTCGAGAATGCCTGCGCGGTCGTCGCCGCGACCGGCGGCTCGACCAATGCCGGCCTTCACATCCCCGCGATCGCGCACGAGGCGGGGATCCGCTTCACGCTGGACGACGTCGCCGAGGTGTTCCGGCGCACGCCGCTGCTCGCGGACCTCAAGCCCGGCGGGCGCTTCGTGGCGCGCGACGTCCATGCGATCGGCGGCGTCGCGGTCGTCCTGCGGGCGCTGCTCGAGGCCGGCGCCCTTCACGAGGACTGCCCGACGATCGACGGGCGGAGCATCGGCGAGATCGCGCGCGGCGCCGCGGCGCCGGATGGCGAGGTCGTGCGCAAGGCCGGCGCGCCGATCTCGCCCACGGGCGGCGTGGTGGTGCTCCGGGGCAATCTCTGCCCGGACGGCGCGCTCCTGAAGGTCGCGGGGCTGAAGAGCCTCGTCTTCGAGGGGCCGGCGCGCGTGTTCGAGGACGAGGAGCAGGCTGTAGCGGTCGTGCGCGCGCGGGGCTACGAGGCCGGATCCGTCCTCGTCGTGCGCAACGAGGGCCCGAAGGGCGGGCCCGGCATGCGCGAGATGCTCGGCCTGACGGCGCTGATCTACGGCCAGGGCATGGGAGAGAAGGTCGCGCTGCTGACCGATGGCCGCTTCTCCGGCGCGACGCGCGGGATGTGCATCGGCTATGCCGGCCCGGAGGCCGCCGCGGGCGGGCCGATCGCGCTGCTGCGCGACGGCGACGTCGTGCGGATCGATGCCGGCGCCGGCACCATCGACATGCGCGTCGACGAGGCGGAGCTGGCGGCGCGCCGCGCGGCCTGGCGCCACCGCCCGCGCGAGCGCCTCGCGGGCCTGCTCGAGAAATACGCCGCCGGCGTCGGGCCCGCGCATCTTGGCGCGGTCACCCATTCCGGTGCCGTCGAATGGCCCTTCGAGGACCCGCCCGAGGCTTGAACCCGGCGAGGTTCTCCGGCTTCCATAGCCGCAGGACCCCTGAAGACACCCCCACAGCACGAGGAGACGACGAGATGAAGACCTTCCTGCGCCTCGCCATCGCCGGCGCCGCGCTCGCCTGGGCCGGCGTCGCCGCCGCCCAGACGCCGACCACGCTGCGCATCGGCAACTGGCTGCCCGGCCACCACCTCATCCCCAAGGGGATCATCGAGCCCTGGGCGCGCGCGGTCGAGCGCGAGTCCAACGGCACGCTGAAGCTGGAGATCATGCCCTCCGCGATCGGCAGGCCGCCCGAGTACTTCGACTTCGTCGTCAATGGCGTGGTCGACATCGGCTACGGCGTGTCGGGCCACAACCCCGGCCGCTTCACGATGACCCAGGTCATGGACCTTCCCTTCATGGCGCCGGACCCCTGGGCGGGCGCCGCGGCCGCGTGGACGACCTACGAGCGCTACGGCGCGCGCTACAACGAGCATCGCGGGGCCAGGGTCCTGGGCCTCTGGGTCCATTCCGAGCCCTTCATCTTCATGCGCGCCGCGCCGTTCACGAGCCTCGACGACCTCAGGGGCAAGAAGATCCGCGTCGGCGGCAACGTGACCGGGCGGATCATGCAGGCGCTCGGCGCGGTGCCGGTCCAGTTGCCACCCACCGAGGCGCAGCAGGCGATGGCCTCGGGCGTCGCGGACGGCATCACCTTCCCGACGGAGTCGATCGACTTCTTCCGCATCACGCCCGTGATCAAGGGCGCGACGCGCATCCCCGGCGGCCTCTACACCGACACGTTCTGGCTGGCGATCAACGAGGCGAAGTGGGCTTCGCTGGGCGCCGAGCAGAAGCGCGCCTTCGAGAAGCATTCGGGCATGGCGGTGGCGCTGCTTGCCGGCTGGGCCTGGACGAACGGCGACAGCGTCGGCCGCGCCGCGCTCGACAGGAACGGCGTGCAGTTCGTGCAGCTCGCCGACGCCGACGTCGCCAAGGCCCGCGAGTCGCTCAAGGTCCTCGAGGAGGAGTGGCTCGCCGAGGCGCGCAAGCGCAACCTGCCGGGCGACGAGATCATCGCCTACGCGCGCGCGATGGCGCACCAGTACCGCGCGGCCAAGCCCGTCAACGTGCCCTGAGGCAGGGGGCGTGGCACAGGACAAGGTCCCCCCGGTCGCCCTCGGGCGGCCGGGGCGGGTGCTGGAGATCGTCGGCGCCGCCATGATCCTTGCGATGATGGTGGTGACGGCGATCGACGTCGCCGGACGCT
This sequence comes from Alphaproteobacteria bacterium, assembly GCA_016869915.1. Taxonomy (GTDB): domain Bacteria; phylum Pseudomonadota; class Alphaproteobacteria; order CACIAM-22H2; family CACIAM-22H2; genus CAIOSQ01. Next base: position 7,431 of record VGDA01000082.1, on the reverse strand, counting down.
ACTTCCTCGGCAAGCCGATCGGTGGCGCCTTCGAGGTGACGGAGATCCTGATGGGCCTCGTCATCTTCGCGGGCATGCCGCTCGCGACGGCGCGGCGCGAGCACATCGCGATCGACCTCTTCGACACCGCGCTGTCCTGGCGCATGCGCTGCTGGCAGGCGGCGGTCGGCGACCTCGTCTGCGCCTTCGTCTCCGCGATCCTCGCCTGGCGGATCTGGGCGCGGTCGCAGCAGCTGCTGATGGTCGGCGAGACGACGATGCAGCTCGGCATCCCCCGTGGCTTCGTCGCCGCCGCCATGTCGCTGCTCATGGCGACCGCGGCGGCCGTCTTCCTCTGCGCGAGCGTCGTCGCGCTGCGCAACGCGATCGCCGGGAGGCGCGTGTGAGCCCCTGGGAGACCGCCTTCTGCGCCTTCGGCGCGCTCGTCGGGCTGCTCTTCACGGGCGTCCCGGTTGGCTTCGCCATGATGATCGTGGGCGTGGGCGGGCTCGCGCTCGTCATCGGCGCCATGCCGGCGCTCGGCATGCTCGCGCAGCTCTCGGTGTCGAACACGATGAGCTACGAGCTCTCGGTCGTGCCGATGTTCATCCTGATGGGCAGCTTCATCGCCCGGTCGGGGATCGCGGCGGACCTCTACGCCGCCTGCAACGGCTTCGTCGGCCACCGCCGCGGCGGCCTCGCCATGGCGACGGTGCTCGCCTGCGGCGGCTTCGCGGCGGTGTGCGGCTCGGCCATCGCGACGGCGGCGACCTTCGCCAAGGTCTCCTACCCGTCGATGCTGCGCTACGGCTACCACCGCGGGCTGGCGAGCGCCTCGATCTGCGCGGGAGGGACGCTGGGCATCCTCATCCCGCCCTCCGTGATCATGGTCATCTACGGCATCATGACCAGCACGGACATCGCGCGGCTCTTCATGGCCGGGGTGCTGCCAGGCCTTCTCGCGGTGGCGCTCTACGCGATCACGATCCGGCTCATCGTCTGGCGCATGCCCGATGCCGGGCCGGCCGGGGAGCGCATCCCATGGGGCGAAAGGCTGCGCCTGCTCGGCAGGGTCGGGCCGGTCGTGGCGCTCTTCGCCCTCATCATGGGCGGCCTCTATTTCGGCGCCTTCACGGCGACCGAGGCCTCCGGCATCGGCGCCTTCGGCGCCTTCGTCTTCTCGGCGCTGCGCGGGACGATGGGCTGGAGGGACTTCCTCGACTGCGCCGCCGAGACCGCGCGCCTGACGGCGTCGCTGTTCCTGATCCTGATCGGGGCGCTGGTGTTCTCGAACCTGATGGGCTTCATCCGGTTCCCGGCGGCGCTGCAGCAATTCGTCACCGGCCTGGGCGTCTCTCCCGGCCTCGTGATCGCGGCGATCTGCGCGCTCTACGTCCTGCTCGGCACGTTCTTCGAGGAGCTCTCGATGATCCTGCTGACGATCCCGATCTTCTTCCCGGTCGTGACGTCGCTCGGGTTCGACCCGGTCTGGTTCGGGATCGTGATCGTGATGGTGGTCGAGCTCGGCCTGATCAGCCCGCCGGTGGGCATGAACCTGTTCGTCGTCCAGTCGACCCTGTCGATCCCGGCGCCGCTGCTGTTCAGGTGGATCGCGCCCTTCGTGGCCGCCGACGTGATGCGCCTGGCGCTCGTGGTGCTCTTCCCGGGGATCGCGCTGCTGCTGCCGCGGATGATGTGAGCTAGCGACCGCCGCGTCCGCCCATGTGCCCGAGCACGAAGGCGGGCAGGGCGAAGGAAGCGGCGTGGAGCTGCGGCGTGTAGTAGCGCGTCCTGCGCAGCCCGCTCGCCTCCATCCGGCGCGCGATCGTCGCCGCGGGGACCGCGCGCAGCCGCGGGTTGTCGGAGGCCCAGCCCAGCGTCATGAAGCCGCCGTAGTAGGACGGGACGGCGGCGACGTAGAAGCCGACGTCGCGGAAGGCGCGGCGCCGGCGCTTCATCGTCATCGCGATCTCGCCGGGCTGCATGAACGGAACGCCGTTCTGGTTCACGAGGATGCCGCCGGGCGACAGCACGCGATGGCACCCGCGGTAGAAGGCCTCGGTGAACAGGACCTCGCCAGGCCCGAAGGGATCGGTGGAATCGACGATCACGACGTCGAAGCGCTGGTCGGTCTCCGCGACGAAGCGCGCGCCGTCGGCGATGACGAGGTCGGTGCGGCGGTCGCGGAACGCCTTGCCCGGGATGCTCGGCATGTGCTCGAGGCACATGTCGACGACGGCGCGGTCGATCTCGACCATCGTCACGCGCTCGACGCCGCGATGGCGGAGCGCCTCGCGGAGGATGCCACCGTCCCCGCCGCCGATGACCAGCACCCGCCGCGCGCGGCCATGCGCGAGGATGGGAACGTGCGTCATCATCTCGTGGTAGACGAACTCGTCCCGCTCGGTGACCTGGATGACGTTGTCGAGCGCGAGGACCCGGCCATAGGTCGGCGTCTCGAAGATCACCAGGTCCTGGTGCTCGGTGCGCTCGCGGAACAGGACCCTGGTGACCTCGAAGCTCTGCCGCACATGCGGGAAGAGCCGCTCCTGGAACCAGTCGCCCGGCATGTAGTCCGGCTTGCCGCGGCCGGCCGCAGCCGGCCTGCCGCTCACGCCAGCACTCCGCGCTTCTGCTCCGAGACCTGCACGGTCGCGGGTTCGAAGGCCGCGCGCAGCACGGGGATGGACTTGTAGGGATCGGCCGCGCCGCACATGAACAGGTCGAGCGCCGCGTAGCCGCGCTCGGGCCAGGTGTGGATGGAGATGTGGCTCTCCGCCAGCACCGCGACGCCGGACAGGCCGGCGCCGGGGCCGAAATGATGGAGGTGGATGTGCAGGAGCGTCGCGCCCGACACCTCGACGCACTCGCGCAGCGCGCGATCCGTGAGGTCGAGGTCGCCGAGGTTGCTCGCGCCCCAGAGCTCGACGAGCAGGTGCACGCCCGCGAACTTGATGCCGTTGCGCTCGATGAAATGGTCCTTCTGGACCACGTCGCCGGGCTTCTGGTCGCCGCTTGTCGCGCCCGGCGCGAGGCCCTGCGCGGGAGACGCATGCGGCGCGCCGAAGGCGGTGGCCTGCTGGTGGCCGAGGGCCTTCACGCCATCGCCGCGACGAACACCCGGGACCAAGCCAAGCTTCGTGACCTTGCCCATCTCCGGCCAATCACCTCTCTGGAGTCGCCACGCGCGGCGACGAATTTTGGGAGGGGTCTTTTGGGACCAACCCCCCCTCGATGCAAGCGGAAATTGGGCCGCGCGGGAGATTGGCGGTGGACGGTTCGCCCGTCAGATCTCGTCGTCCGCCAGCGCCTCGACGAGCGCGCCGCCCTCGATCGCCGCGTGGACGAGCGACGGCGCCTGGCTGAGCCAGTGGTCGGCGTAGAACCGCGCGCTGGCGAGGCGGGCGCGCAGGAAGGCGGCATCCGCGGGACCCGCCGCGAGACCCGCGAGCGCGGCGATCGCGCCGCGCGCGAGCACGTGCCCGCCCGCGACGAGGCCGAAGAGCCGGAGATACGGCGCGGCGCCGGCGGCGGCGCGACGCGGCGAAGCGGCTTGCAGCGCGACCATCGCCCGCGTCGCCGCATCGAGCGCGTCGAGGCCCGCGCGCAGTCGTGCCGCGATCGCCGCGGCGTCGTCGCCGGGATGCGCGGCGAGCGCGGCCGCGCCCTCGCGCGCCTCGGCGATGAAGGACTCGGCGGCCGCGCCGGAATCGCGCCCGAGCTTGCGGAAGACGAGGTCGTTCGCCTGGATGCCGTTGGTGCCCTCGTAGATCGGCAGGATGCGCGCGTCGCGGTAGTGCTGCGCGGCACCGGTCTCCTCCACGAAGCCCATGCCGCCATGGACCTGCACGCCCATCGAGGCGATCTCGACGCCGAGGTCGGTGGACCATGCCTTGACCACCGGGATCAGCAGGTCGACGCGCGCCTGGTGCGCGGCGCGCGCGGCCTCGTCCGGGTGGCGACGCGAGAGGTCGAGCTCGGTCGCCGCGAGATAGGCGAGGCCGCGCGCCGCCTCGATGCCCGTGCGCATCGTCATCAGCATGCGGCGCACGTCGGGATGGCGGATGATGGGCACGGGGGCGGGATCGCGCGCGCCGAGCTCGCGGCTCTGCACGCGCGACAGCGCATAGGCCCTTGCCTGCTGGAAGGCGCGTTCGGCGATCGCGACGCCCTGCAGCCCGACCGCCAGCCGCGCGTTGTTCATCATGGTGAACATGTACTCGAGGCCGCGGTTTTCCTCGCCGACCAGTTCGCCGATCGCGCCGCCGTCGTCGCCATAGGCCATGACGCAGGTGGGCGAGGCGTGGATGCCGAGCTTGTTCTCCAGGCTCACCACGCGCAGGTCGTTGCGCGCGCCCGGCCGGCCGTCCTCGCCGACGAGGAACTTCGGAACGATGAAGAGCGAGATGCCGCGCGATCCCGGCGGCGCGCCGGGCGTGCGCGCGAGCACCATGTGCACCACGTTCTCGGTCAGGTCGTGGTCGCCATAGGTGATGTAGATCTTCTGCCCGACGATCCGCCAGCGATCGCCGTCCGGCGTCGCGCGGGTGCGTAGCGCGCCGACGTCCGAGCCGGCCTGCGGCTCGGTCAGGTTCATCGTGCCGGTCCAGCTGCCCTCGACCATGCGCGGCAGGTAGCGAGCCTTCTGCGCCGCGCTGCCATGGGCCTGCAGCAGGTCCGTCGCGCCCGCCGTCAGCAGCGGGCAGAGCGCGAAGGCGAGGCTCGCGGATTCCCACATCTCGTGGACCGTCGTCGCGACCGCCCAGGGCATGCCCTGTCCGCCATGCTCGGGCGCGAAGGGCAGGGCGTTCCAGCCGCCCTCGACGAAGGCGCCATAGGCCTCGCGCCAGCCCGGCGGCGTGCGCACGACGCCGTTGTCGAGACGAGAGCCCGCCCTGTCGCCGGGATGGTTGAGCGGCGCGATCGCGTCGCGCGCCAGCCGCGCGGCCTCGCCGAGCACCTGGTCCAGCGTCGCGTGGTCGAGATGGCCATCGGCGTCGAGCGCGCGCAGCCGCGAGAGCCCCGCCATTTCCTCGAGGGCGAAGCGCATCTCGGCGACGGGCGGTGCGTAGGCCATCACACGATCTTCCCGGGGTTGAGCAGGTTGCGCGGGTCGAGCGTCGCCTTGAGCGCGCGCATCAGCGCGATCGCGACCGGCGACTTGTAGTGGTGCAGCTCGTCGCGGCGCAGGCGCCCGATGCCGTGCTCGGCGGAGATCGAGCCGCCCATGTCGACGACGATGTCGTGGACGACGCGGTTCATGCGCGCCATCTCGCCCTGGAAGGCCGACTTGTCGCCGCCGCGCGGCGGCAGGAGGTTGAAGTGGATGTTGCCGTCGCCGGCATGGCCGAAGGCGATGATGCGCGCGCCCGGCAGCGCGTCGCGGCAGGCCGGGATGGCGCGGGCAAGGAACTCCGGCACGCGGCTGACCGTGACCGCGACGTCGTGGCGGATCGGCACGCCCTCGTGCTTCTGCGCGTCGGCCATGTCCTCGCGGATCTTCCAGAACGCCTGGCGCTGGGCGCCGCTCGCGGCGAGGACGGCGTCGAGCACCAGCCCGTCCTCCATCGCGCGGCCGAGCACCTGCTCGACGGCGTCGCGCAGGCCGGAGCTGCCCTCGGCGCCGAAGGCCTCGGTCAGCACGTACCAGTCGTGGCGCTGCGCCAGCGGGTCGGCGTTGCCGGGGACGTTGGCGAACACGAGGTCGAGGATGCCGCGGTCGATCAGCTCGAACGCGGTCACGACGTCGCCCGTGCCGGCGCGCATGCGCGACAGCAGCTCGATCGCCGCGGCGGGATCGCGCACCGCGACGAAGGCGGTCTCGATCACGCGCGGCTTCGGGAAGAGCTTCAGCACGGCGGCGGTGATGATGCCGAGCGTGCCCTCGGAGCCGACGAAGAGCTGCTTGAGGTCGTAGCCCGTGTTGTCCTTGCGCAACCCGCCGAGCCCGTCCCACACCTCGCCGTCGGGCAGCACGACCTCGAGCCCGAGCACGAGGTCGCGCGCCATGCCGTAGCGCAGGACCTGGATGCCGCCTGCGTTGGTGGAGAGGTTGCCGCCGATCTGGCAGCTGCCCTCGGCGCCGAGGCTGAGCGGGAAGAACCGGTCGGCCTCGTCTGCCGCCCTCTGGATGTTCTGCAGGATGCAGCCGGCCTCGACCGTGATCGTGAAGTCGAGCGCGTCGAGGCGACGCACAGTATTCATCCGGTCGAGCGAGAGCAGGATGCAGCGCGCGTCCTCGGGCCGCGGAACCGAGCCGCCGACGAGGCCCGTGTTGCCGCCCTGCGGCACGACCGCGATGCCCGCCTCCGAGCAGATCCGCATGCAGGCGGAGACCTCCTGCGTCGTGGCGGGGCGCGCGACGAGAAGGGCCGGCCCGCGATAGAGGCCGCGCCAGTCGACGAGGTAGCGCGCCATCGCGTCGGCACCCTCGAGGAAGCCCTTCGGGCCGAGGGCGGCCTTGAGGCGGGAGATCGCGTCCTGGTCGTCCATGGCGGGGCGTGTCCGTCGAGCCGTTGTCGTCGGCCTGATGTTACCGGGGCGCGGCGGCGCGCACGAGGCGATCGTTGATCGCGAGGCCGAGCCCCGTCCGCGGGACCGGGGCGACGGCGATGCGGCCCGTCCCGCGCCGGTCCAGCTCGCGCAGCATCGCGAAGAGGTTCGCCGCCGCCTCGGCGAGGTCGCGGCGCGGGCTGAGGTCGAGCCAGCGCCCCGCGAAGCCGGCGGGTGGCGGATTGCCGAAGGCGAGGAAGGCCTCGTCGGCGCGCGGTGCGCGCGCGCCGAGGCGCAGCGCGGCGCGCGGCGCGTAGTGGCTCTCGACCTGGCCGGGGGAGAGCCTCGCCACGGTGCCGGTGACCGGCCGCGCGCGCCTGAGGCGACGGCAGAGCACGGCCTCGATCGCGGCCTTGGGCAGGCCGCCGGGGCGCAGCAGCGTCGGCGCGCCGCCGCTCAGGTCGACGACCGTGGACTCCACGCCGACGCCGCAGGGACCGCCATCGAGGATCAGGGCGACGCGCCCGCCGAGGTCGCGCGCCACGTGGTCGGCGCGGGTCGGGCTGACGCGGCCGGAGCGGTTCGCGCTCGGCGCCACCACGGGCCTCCCGGTGGCCCGCAGAAGCTCGAGCGCGACGGGATGCGCGGGAACGCGGATGGCGATGCTGGGCAGCCCGGCGGAGGCGAGCCAGGAGACGGGGCAGTCCTCGCGCCGCGGCAGCACGAGCGTGAGCGGGCCGGGCCAGAAGGCGCGCGCCAGCGCCAGCGCCGCCGCGTCGAAATGCGCAAGCCTGCGGGCCGCGGCGAGGCCGGGGACATGCGCGATCAGCGGGTTGAATCGCGGCCGGCCCTTGGCGGCGAAGATCGCCGCGACGGCGTCGTCGTCGGTCGCGTCCGCGCCGAGGCCATAGACGGTCTCGGTCGGGAACGCGACTAGCCGCCCCGCGCGCAGCAGCCGCG
>VGDA01000081.1 GCA_016869915.1 Alphaproteobacteria bacterium | reverse complement strand
TCGACCTTGGTCGGGTCCTTGCCCGAGAACGCGCCGCCGCCATGCGGGGCCGCGCCGCCATAGGTGTCGACGATGATCTTGCGGCCGGTCAGGCCGGTGTCGCCATCCGGGCCGCCGATGACGAAGCGGCCGGTCGGGTTGACGTAGAAATGCGTGTCGTCGGCCGGCATGCCGACGTCCTTCAGCACCTTCTGGACGTAGGGGCGCACGATCGCCTTCACGTCGCCGGACTCGAGCTGGCGGCCCTTGCGGTCCTTCTCGGAATGCTGGGTCGAGACGACGACCGCGGTGCAGGCCACCGGGCGGCCATTGGCGTAGCGCAGCGTCACCTGGCTCTTGGCGTCGGGCTGCAGCAGCGGCTCCTTGCCCGAGTGGCGGACATCGGCCAGCGCCTTGAGGATGTTGTGCGAGTACTGGATCGGCGCGGGCATCAGTTCGGGCGTCTCGTTGCAGGCATAGCCGAACATGATGCCCTGGTCGCCGGCGCCCTCGTCCTTGTTGCCGGCCGCGTCGACGCCGACCGCGATGTCGGCGGACTGGCCGTGCAGGCGGACGACGACCTTCGCCTTCTTCCAGTGGAAGCCCTTCTGCTCGTAGCCGATGTCGCGCACCGCGTTGCGCGCCAGCGCCTCGATCACCTTCGCGTTGACCTCGCCGCTCTTGAGCATCGGGGCCTTCGCGCCGCACTTGCGGCGGTCCATGCGGACCTCGCCGGCGATGCAGATGTAGTTGGTGGTGACGAGCGTCTCGCAGGCGACGCGCGCATAGGGGTCGAGGCCGATGAAGGCATCGACGACCGAGTCGGAGATACGGTCGCAGACCTTGTCGGGATGTCCCTCGGAGACGGACTCGGAGGTGAAGACGAAATCGCCCTGGCGCATCGGCGGGGGACTCCATTTTGGAACCGGGGAAGGCCCTTGGGGCCCGTGAGCGGCGCGACTTGTGGCAAGTCTGGCCTGCCGCGTCAACAACGCGGGGCCGGGGCCTTCATTCCGCCCGGCGCGCGCGCCGGCGCCCGGCGGCGAACGCCGCCAGCAGCAGCGCCGCGCCGAGCGCCGCCGGGATCGCGTCGCCGTGGCGCGCATAGGCCGTCGGCGGCAGGGGCGGCGGCAGGGCCGCGTCGAGGAAGCTGCGCGCGCCCATCGGCAGCGCGGCGCGCACATGGCCTTGCGCGTCGATCACCGCGGAGATCCCGCCATTGGCGACGCGCACGACGGGCAGCCCCTCCTCGATGGCGCGCAGGCGCGCCGCCGCGAAATGCTGGTGCGGCCCGGCGGAGGTCCCGAACCAGGCGTCGTTGGTGGCGACCAGGATCCAGTCCGGCCGGTCGGCGGGATCGACGACCGCGCGCGGGAAGATGCTCTCGTAGCAGATCAGCGGGCTGAAGGGCGGCAGGCCCGGCAGCCTGATCGTCGCCAGGCCGGGGCCGGCGCTGAAATCCGTCGGGCCCGGCGCGATGCGGTCGATCGGCAGCACGCCGCGCAGCGGCACGTATTCGCCGAAGGGAACGAGGTGGAACTTGTCGTAGGTGGCCTGGATGACGCCAGCGCCATCCATCGCGTGGAGGCTGTTCCACGCCCTGAGCGTCTCGCCGCGCTCGACGCGGATCGAGCCGGCGAGCAGGTAGCCCCCCGGCGGCACGAGCTGCGCGAGCTCGCGGCGGAAGGCCTCCTCCGAGGCCAGCGGGAAGAGCGTCGCCGTCTCCGGCCAGAGCAGGTGGCCGACCGCCTCGATGCCCGGCGCCATCGACAGGTCGGCGGTGAGCTGCAGGTGGCGCTGGCGCTCCTGCGGGTCCCACTTGAGCGATTGCGGGATGTCGGGCTGCACGAGGCGCAGCCGCGTCGACGTCTCCGCGGCGGGCGGCGGCGCGGGAGGCTGGAGCTGCAGCGCCTGCAGCGCCGCGAACAGCGCCAGCGCGCCGAGGCGCGGCAGCGTCGCGCGGGCGGCCGCGGTGGCGGCCGCGGCGACGGTCAGCGCCGTGAGGCCGTAGAGCCCGACCCACGCGCAGAGCGAGGCCACCGGCACGAGCTCGGCCCAGGCCGTGCCGGCGAGGTTCCAGGGAAACCCCGTCAGCACGTGGCCGCGCAGCCACTCCGCGGCCAGCCAGCACGCGCCGAGCGCGGGCGGCGCGGCGAGCCCCGCGCGCAGCAGCCGATGCGCGGCGAGCGTCGCGGCGCCGGCGAAGAGGCCGAGCCCCGCGCCAAGCCCGCCGATCGCGAAGGGCAGCATCCAGGCGAAGCGCGCGGCGTCGACCAGCAGCGCGTGCCCGATCCAGTAGAGGCCGGTGGCGAAATGCGCCGCGCCGAACCACCAGCCCGCTGCGAAGGCGGCGCGCGCCGTCGGCGCGGCGCGCAGCAGCAGCAGCAGCCCCGCGAAGGCCGGGACGAGCGCGAGCACGAAGTGGATGGGCGGCAGCGCCAGCGTCGCGCAGGCGCCGAGCGCGGCGGCGATGGCGGCCCGGCGGCGCCAGCCGGCGCGCGCGCAGGACGCCTCCAGCGCGGCCAGGGCCGCCGGCGTCACGCCGCGCCCGGCGGGGCGCCGCCCTCGGCGGCCGGGCGGCGGCGCACGCGCAGCCGCCTGACGCGGCGCGGGTCGGCGTCGACGACCTCGAACTCGACGCCGCCCGGATGCGCGATGACCTCGCCGCGCGCGGGTACGCGGCCCGCATGCGCGACGACGAGGCCGCCGACCGTGTCGATGTCGGCCTCGCGCTCCTCCTCGGTGCGCAGCGCGCCGATTTCCGCCTCGAAGGCGTCGAGCGGCACGCGCGCATCGACCATCCAGGCGCCGTCGGGCAGCTTCTGGGCGCGCGGGCTCTCGTCGGTGTCGTGCTCGTCCTCGATCTCGCCGACGATCGACTCGACCAGGTCCTCGATCGAGACCAGGCCGTCGATGCCGCCGAACTCGTCGACCACCAGCGCGAGGTGCAGGCGCGTCTTGCGCATCTCCAGCAGCAGGTCGAGCACGCGCATCGACGGCGCGACGAAGAGGATCTTGCGCAGCACGTCCTCGATCGCGAAGGGCTTGTCCGAGCCCCAGTAGGCCAGCACGTCCTTGATGTGGACCATGCCCGCGATGTCGTCGGTGGTGCCGCGGTGCACGGGATAGCGCGAATGCGCCTCGCGCCGGATCGTCTCCACCAGCGCGGGCAGCGTCGTGTCGTGGGCGACGGCGACGATGTCGGCGCGCGGCACCATGACGTCGTAGGCGGTGAGCTCGCGCAGCTTGAAGATGTTGCGGATCAGCACGCGCTCCTGCGCGCCGATCTCGACGGGCGGGTCCTCGCCCTCCTCGATGATCTCGCCGATCGTCTCCTCGAGGGATTCGCGCAGCTTGGCCTCGGGGTCGTCGCGGCGCAGCAGCCTGCGGATGCGCTCGCGCAGGCCCTGGTCCTGCCTCTGCTCGTCGCTCATGCCGCGCGCCCTTCCGCGCCGTAGGGATCGGCGACGCCGAGCCCCGCCAGCACCTCGCGCTCCAGCGCCTCCATCCGCGCCGCCTCGCGCGCGCGCGCGTGGTCGTGCCCCAGCAGGTGCAGGACGCCGTGGACGACGAGGTGGATCATGTGCGCGCGCAGGGTCTTGCGCTGGGCGCGCGCCTCGGCGGCGCAGGTCTCGAAGGCGAGCGCCACGTCGCCCAGCGCCACCGTGCCGCCCGGCCGCGCGCCGCCATCGGGGAAGGAGAGCACGTTGGTCGGCTTGTCGCGGCGGCGGAACTCCCGGTTGAGCGCGTGCAGCCGCGCGTCGTCGGCGAGCAGCACCGCGAGCCCCGCGCGCGGCGGCGCGCCGCAGGCCGCGAGGGCCGCGCGCGCCGCCCGGCGGACCTCGCGCGTCGCGTCGGGGATGCGCCGGCGCCAGCGGGCGTCGGCGAGGACGACGTCGATTGCGGCGCTCATCCGCGCCTGCCGGCGTCGCGCGCGTCGTAGGCCTCGACGATCCTGCCGACCAGCGCGTGGCGCACCACGTCGGCGGCGCCGAAGCGTACCATGCCGACGCCCTCGACGCCGGCCAGCACCTCGATCGCCTCGGCCAGGCCAGAGCGCGCGCCGGCGGGCAGGTCGACCTGCGTCAGGTCGCCGGTCACCGCCATGCGGCTGTTCTCGCCGAGGCGCGTGAGGAACATCTTCATCTGCATCGGCGTCGTGTTCTGCGCCTCGTCGAGGATGACGAAGGCGTTGGCCAGCGTGCGCCCGCGCATGAAGGCGAGCGGCGCGATCTCGATCTCGCCCGAGGCCATGCGCCGGATCACCTGGTCGCCGGGCATCATGTCGTAGAGCGCGTCGTAGAGCGGGCGCAGGTAGGGATCGATCTTCTCGCGCATGTCGCCGGGCAGGAAGCCGAGCCGCTCGCCCGCCTCCACCGCCGGGCGCGACAGCACGATGCGGTCGACCTTGCCCTCGGCCAGCATCTGCACGGCCATCGCCACCGCGAGATAGGTCTTGCCGGTGCCGGCCGGGCCGATGCCGAAGACGAGCTCGTTGCGGTGCAGCGCGCGCAGGTACTCGATCTGCCCCTGCGTGCGCGGGTTGACGCGCCGCTTGCGCGTGCGCACGACGAGGTCCTCGTCGCCGAAGAGGTCGCGCGCGTCGGCGCGGTCGGGCGGCGAGGCGAGGCGCATCGCCGCGTCGACGTCGCCCATGTCCACGGCCTGGCCGCGGCGCAGGCGCTCGTAGAGCCAGTTGAGCGCGCCGCGCGCGGCCTCGCTCGCCGAATGCGGCCCGTCGATCGTCACGCGGTTGCCGCGCGAGGCGAGGCGCACGCCCAGGCGCTGCTCGATGCGCGCGAGGTGCCGGTCGTGCTCGCCGAACAGCATCGGCAGCAGCGAGTTGTCGTCGAATTCCAGCTGGAGCGCCTGGCTCCCGCCATTGCCGCTGCGGCTCACGCGGCCTCCCCGGACGCCGGCGCGGCGACCTCGCCGGCGATGGAGTTGGGGCCGAGGCGCAGCAGGCGCACGTCGATCGTCTCGCCGATCGCCGCGCCCGGGGCGTGGCAATGCACGGATTGCAGCCACGGGCTGCGGCCGACGACCTGGCCCGGGTGGCGGCCGGGCTTCTCGACCAGCACCGGAACGACCCGGCCGAGGACCTCGCGGTTGAAGGCCTCCGCCTGGTCGCGCAGCAGCGCCTGCAGCCGCTGCAGCCGCTCGTCCCTGGCCTCCTCGGCGACCTGGCCGGAAAGCGCGGCGGCCGGCGTGCCGGGCCGCGCGCTGAACTTGAACGAGAAGGCGCCGGCGAAGCCCACGGCGCGCACGAGGTCGAGCGTCGCCTCGAACTCCGCCTCGGTCTCGCCGGGGAAGCCGACGATGAAGTCGCTGGAGAGCGCGAGGTCGGGCCGCGCGCGGCGCAGCCGCTCGACGATGCGCAGGTAGTCCTCCGCGCGGTGGCCGCGGTTCATCGCCTCGAGCACGCGGTCGGCGCCCGACTGCACCGGCAGGTGCAGGTAGGGCATCAGCTTCGGCTCCTCGGCATGCGCGGCGACCAGCGCGTCGTCGACGTCGCGCGGATGCGAGGTCGTGTAGCGCAGCCGCGCCAGGCCCTCGATGCGCGCGAGCCGGCGCGCCAGCGCGCCGAGGCCGATCGCGGCGCCGTCCTCGCCCGCGCCGTGCCAGGCGTTGACGTTCTGGCCGAGCAGCGTGATCTCGCGCGCGCCACCCTCGACCAGCATGCGTGCCTCGCGCTCGATGTCGGCGGCCGGGCGCGAGAACTCCGCGCCGCGCGTGTAGGGCACGACGCAGAAGGTGCAGAACTTGTCGCAGCCTTCCTGGATCGTGAGGAAGGCCGAGGGGCCGGCCGGCGTGGCGACCAGCGGCAGGTGGTCGAACTTGGACTCCACGGGGAAGTCGGTGTCGAGCGCCGCGCCGCCCGCGCGCGTCGCCCGCGCGACCAGCTCGGGCAGGCGGTGATAGGCCTGCGGGCCGACCACGACGTCGACGAAGGGCATGCGGCGCACGATCTCCGCGCCCTCGGCCTGCGCCGTGCAGCCGGCGACCGCGACCAGCATGCCGGGTCGCTCCTGCTTGGTCTCGCGCAGCCGGCCGAGCTCGGAATAGACCTTCTCGGAGGCCTTCTCGCGGATATGGCAGGTGTTGAGGATGACGAGGTCCGCGTCCTCGGGGCCTTGCGCGGGCGCGTAGCCCAGCGGTGCCAGCACGTCCGCCATGCGGGCGGAGTCGTACACGTTCATCTGGCAGCCATAGGTCCGGATGAAGAGCTTCTTGCTCAAAGCGCCTTGAAATCCTTGGATTTTCGAGGGGAAATCGGAGGGGAAGCTAACAGCCCGGCCCCGCGAGTCAAGGCGAGGCACGCCGCGGCGCGCCAGGCCTGCGCCCGGCATTGAGGTCGGAGAGCGCGGCGGCGATGGATGATTCGCAATGCTGCGTCAGCGCCTTGCGGCTGCCGAAGCGCGCGAAGGTCACGACGTCGTGGAACTCCACCTCGACCGTGACGAGGCCGACGCCCAGCGCCTCCCAGAGATGCGGCCCGAGGTCCATCGCCCCGTACCAGGCGAAGAAGGGGCGCAGGTTGCGCCCCATCGGCGCGTCGTCGAGGCGGGTGTAGGCGATGGTCACGGGCTGCACCGCAAGAGGCCGCCCGTCCGGCGCGATCTCCGCCGCCGCGAGCAGCGAGCTGCGGAAGGGGCGCAGGCGGTTGCCGTCCCAGGACGTGGCCTCGGGGAAGAGCACGAGGCTGCGGCCCTCGGCGAGCGCGCCGGCAAGGCTGTCGCGCTCGTCGTGCACGCTGCGCCGGTCGCGGCCGACGAAGACCGTGCGCTGCAGCCGCGCCAGCCAGCCGAAGAAGGGCCAGGACGCGACCTCGCGCTTGGCGACGAAGCTCACCGGCGCGAGCGCCGAGAGCACGACGATGTCGAGGTAGGAGAGGTGGTTCGAGACGAACAGCGTCGGAGCGACCTCGCTCGGCGCGCCGCGCACCAGCACGCGCAGGCCGAGGATGCGGCAGCAGGCGGCGTGGTACCAGCGCGGCAGGCGCGCCGCGAGCGGCGCGCGCGCGAGCACGAGCAGCGCCTGCACCGGCATCAGCGGCAGGGTCAGCGCCGCGTAGAGGACGAGGCGCAGCAGGGCGCGCGGCCGCGAGTTCGGCATCGACGCCTTGCCGCGGCCTCAGTCCCGGCCCAGCTTGCGCCGGTAGTGGTTGAAGTACTTGTCGGTCACGCGATCGACCGCGATGACGACGCAGACATCGGTGGTGCCGAACTGGTGGTCCACCACCGCGCCCTCGCCCACGAAGCCGCCCAGCCGCAGGTAGCCCTTCACGAGCGGCGGCAGCCCGGCGACCACGGCGCGCGCCTCGAGCGCGGCCATGGCGTCGCTCTCCGCGAAGCGCTCGGGCGGCAGGAGGTCCATGCGCCGGAACAGCGCGGGCAGGGCGCGCGGTCGCAGCTCCGGCGGCGCGAGGTGGCGATGGTGCAGGTAGGACAGGGCCGGCGCGAGCGCCCCGGTATCGGTGCCAGGCAGGGAGGCGCAGCCGAGCATCACGCGGACGTCGTGGGCGAAGACGTAGTCCGCGATCCCGCTCCACAGGCGCTGCATCGTGGCGCGGGTGCGGTAGCGCGCGTCGACGCAGGCGCGGCCGAGTTCCAGCGTGCGCGCGCGATGCGCCGCGAGCGCGCCGAGGTCGAACTCGCCCTCGCTGTAGAAGCCGCCATGGCGCGCGGCGACCGCGCCGCGCAGCAGCCTGTAGGTGCCGACTACCGCCTCCGGCCCGTCGCCGAGGCGACCGTCGAGGACGAGCAGGTGGTCGCAGATCGCGTCGAAGCGGTCGAAGTCGCAGCGAGCCGCGTGCATCTCCGCGCTCGGCGTCGCGGTCATCTCCTCGTAGAAAACGCGGTAGCGCAGGCGCTGCGCCGCCTCGACCTCCGCGGCGTCGCGCGCCAGCCTCGCCTCGAGGGCGCGATGGTCGCGCACGGACTGGCCGTCGCGTTCCTCGGCGCGCAGCGCCGCCATGCCCGTGGCCATCATCCGTCCCTCCGGCGCCGCGAGGCGTCGCGCAGCGGGACGCCGTAGAGCTCGAGCCGGTGCCCGACCAGCTCGAAGCCGAGCTCGCGCGCCACCTTGCGCTGGAGCTTCTCGATGGCCTCGTTCTTGAACTCGATGACCTGGCGCGGCTCGAGGTCGACGAGGTGGTCGTGGTGCTCGGTCGTCGCCTGCTCGTAGCGCGCGCGGCCGTCGCCGAAATCGTGGCGGGACAGGATCCCCGCCTCCTCCAGCAGGCGCACGGTGCGGTAGACCGTGGCGATCGAGATGCGCGCGTCGATCCCCGCGGCGCGGCGATGGAGCTGCTCGACGTCGGGATGGTCGGTCGACTCCGACAGGACGCGCATGATCACCCGGCGCTGGCCGGTCATCTTCAGGCCCTTGGCGAGGCAGAGCTGCTCGAGCCGGGACATGCGATGCGTGGTCCGGTGGGCGAGAGGACCGGCTTGGATGCCGGGCGGCCGGCGGGGCGGGACCGCTTGACTGGGCTCAATATAGGCCATCGCGCATCTCCTTCCATCGATCGCGGCAATCAGGCCATGCGGACGTGGCGCCCGGATGACGGCGCCGGGTCGGGAAGGCTGCAATGCGCCCGCTCAGGGGGCGACGATCGAGCGCCAGCCGCGCCGGATCTCGCGGCGCATCGTGATGGCGTCGACCGCCGGGCCCTCGCGCCGCGCGTAGTAGCCGCGGCGCCGGCCGATCGGCTCGAACCCCTCGGCGGCGTAGAGCGCGCGCGCCGGCGCGTTGTCCTCGGCGACCTCGAGGTAGAGCCGCCGCGCCCCGCGACGCCCCGCCTCCTCGCTGGCCGCGTCGACCAGCGCGCGCGCGAGGCCGTGCCGGCGCCAGGCCACGCCGACCGCGAGGGTCAGGAGCTCCGCCTCGTCCGCCGCGACGCGCGAGATCGCCGCCGCCGCCGGGGGGAGGCCATCGAATTCCACGACATGGCCGAAGGCGGCCGGCATCGCCAGCACGTCCAGCATCGCGGCCAGCGACCACGGATCCTCGAAGCACGCGGCGTGGAGCAGCGCCAGCGCCGGCGCGTCCTCGCGCGCCGCCGCCCGCAGCCGTGGCGCCCCGCTCATCGCCCGGCGCGCCGGGTCGCGCGCGGCGCGGTCGTGGCCGGGGGGTGGATGTAGAGCGGCGCCGGCGGCCGCTCGGGCATCGGCATCGCCTCGGCCAGGGCGGCGACGTCGGCGGCATCGACGAGGCGCGGCACCGCGCGCGCGACGCGCCCAGCCTCGGCGAGGGCGGCGGCGGCTTCCTCGGCGCGCTCGCCGACCGCGACGACCCGCGTTCCCGGCGCGATGCGCGCAGGCAGGTCCGAGGCGCGGCAGGCGAAGGGCGCGCCCCCGGCACCGAGCTGGAAGAAGAACTCGGCGCGCCGCGAGTCGACGCAGGCGAGCGGCGCCTCGCCCGGCGCGCAGGCGTAGCCCGCCCGCAGCGCCGCAAGGGTCGTCACGCCCGCGACCGGGATGCCGAGCGCGAGCGAGAGGCCGCGCATGAAGGCGAGGCCCGCGCGCAGCCCGGTGAAGCGGCCGGGCCCGATCGTCGCCGCGAGCAGGCCCAGCTCGCGCATGCGGATGCCGGCGCCGGCGAGCAGCGCCTCGACATGCAGCGCCAGCGCGTCGCCCTGGCCGCCTTCCGGCAGGATCGCGGCGGCGACGGCCTCGCCGTCGCGCCGGAGCGCGAGCGAGCCGCGTGAGGTGGCGCTGTCGAGCGCGAGGACGATCAAGCGGGGACCGGGGGCTTGCGGGCGCGGAGTGTCGCGCGCTGCCGCGGCGCGGATCAAGCGCGGCAAGCGGCCGCGCCGCGCGTCAGCCGCGCTCGTCCTGGCGGTCCAGCGCCTCGAGGCCGTTGGCGCGGATCAGCGCGCGCAGGTCGCGCACATAGGCCTCGCCACGCTCCGAGTAGCGCAGCAACTCGCCGGCGAGCGCACGGCCCTCCGGCGCGCGGCCATCCTCGCGCGCCTTGGCGCGCGCGGCGCGGAACCGCGCATAGGCGCGGTGGCTGTTGAGGTTCAGCGCCCAGGCGGCGACCGCTTCCTGGATGCCGTCGAAGCGCCGCAGCACCGGCCGCCCGGGATCCGGCGCGAAGCTCATCTGCCCGAAGATGCCGTGCCATTCCTGCGCGCCGCGGCTGGCGCCCCAGCCGGATTCCAGCGCCGCCTGCGCGATGCCGAGCGACAGCGGGATCGCGTCGACGCGGCCGAGCAGCCCGGCGCGGTCCGCCGGGTTGACGGAGTGCCGCTCGGCGATCTCCGCCAGCCAGGCGAGGTCTGCCTCCGCGGGCGCGCAGCCGGCGTCGATCGCGTCGTAGAGCGCGAGGATGCGCGCGCGCCGCGCGAGCAGCCGCTCGTTCTCCGCCACCAGCGCCGGCATCATCGCGTCGAGGAAGAGGCGCTTGCGCGCCTCGCCGGGCGCCGTATCGGCCAGCGCCGCTGGCAGGCGCGCGGGCCCGGCATCGGGCTTGGCGCGCGGCGCGCCGACCGCCTCTGGTGGTGGCACGTCCTCGGCGGGCGGCGGGGCGGCGAGGACCTCGCCCGCGGGAAGGGGCGCGGCGAGCAGGTCGTCGGGCGCGGAACGCGTGGCCGCGGGCACGGCGGCCGCGGCGATCGACCAGCCGAGCATCGCCTCGCCCGGCTCGTCGCGCGCGTCGTCGCGCGCCACCGCCATGGCCAGGAGCGCGAGCCCGGCCACCGCCGCGCAGGCGGGCCACGCGCAGGG
>VGDA01000080.1 GCA_016869915.1 Alphaproteobacteria bacterium | reverse complement strand
CCGAGGTGATCAAGCGCGCCCCGCGCATGGGCAAGGACAAGACCATCGTCATGAACATGTGCGGGCGCGGCGACAAGGACGTCTTCGCGATCGCGGAGCGCTTCGGGGTGACGCTGTGAGCCGGATCGGCCCGCGCTTCGAGGCGCTGAGGAAGGAAGGCCGCGCCGGCCTCGTCACCTACGTGATGGCCGGCGATCCCGACGCGGCGACGACGGCGAGGATCCTCGCCGGTCTGCCGGCGGCGGGCGCCGACGTGATCGAGCTCGGCATGCCGTTCTCCGATCCGATGGCCGACGGCCCCGCGATCCAGGCCTCGGGCCTGCGGGCGCTCGCCGGCGGCATGACGCTCAAGGGCACGCTCGAGCTGGTGCGCGGCTTTCGCAAGACGGACGACGCCACGCCGATCGTGCTGATGGGCTACTTCAACGTGCTGTTCAGCTACGGCATTGAGAGCTTCATGTGCGATGCGCGCGCCGTCGGCGCCGACGGCCTGATCATCGTCGACCTGCCGCCCGAGGAGTCGGGCGAGGCGGCGCCGCAGGCCGCGGCCCATGGCCTCGACTTCATCCGCCTCGCGACGCCGACCAGCGACGACAGGCGCCTGCCGCGCATACTCGAGGGCGCGTCCGGCTTCCTCTACTACGTCTCGATCCTCGGCATCACCGGCACGCGCAGCGTCGACGACAAGGCCGTGCGCGAGGCGATGGCGCGCATCCGCCGCCACACGACGATGCCGGTCGCGGTCGGCTTCGGCATCAAGACGCCCGAGGCGGCGGCCGCGATCGCGCGCGACGCAGACGCCGCGGTGGTCGGCTCGGCCATCGTGCAGGCCGTCGCCGACACGCTCGACGCGTCCGGCAAGGCCACCGGCGCGACGGTCGACCGCGTGCTCGGCCTGGTGCGCGACCTCGCGGCAGGCGTGCGCGGCGCGCGCGGGGGCTGAGCCGATGAACTGGATCACCAACTACGTCAGGCCGAAGCTCCAGGCCCTCGTGCGCAAGGCCGAGGTGCCGGACAACCTCTGGGACAAGTGCCCGGCCTGCGAGAAGATGATCTTCCACCGCGACCTGGAGGCCAACCACCGGGTCTGCACGCATTGCGGCTACCACATGCGCCTGCCGGCGAAGCGCCGGCTGGAGATGCTCTTCGACGACGGCGCCTATGCGCGCATCGAGCTGCCGCGGACGATCCAGGACCCGCTGCGCTTCCGCGACCGCAAGCGCTACACGGACCGGCTCAAGGAAGCGCGCGACAAGACCCAGGAGCAGGACGCCATCATCGTCGCGCACGGTCCGATTGGCGGCACGCGCGTGGTCGTGGCGATCTTCAACTTCGACTTCCAGGGCGGATCGATGGGAATCGCCGTCGGCGAGGGCTTCCTCGCCGCCGCCAAGCTCGCCGTCCTGCAGCAGGCGCCGCTGATCGCGATCCCGGCCTCGGGCGGCGCGCGCATGCAGGAGGGCATCCTCAGCCTGATGCAGCTGCCGCGCACGGTGATCGCGGTGCAGGAGGTCAAGGAGGCCGGGCTTCCCTTCGTCGTCGTCCTCGCGGACCCGACGACGGGCGGCGTCTCCGCCTCCTTCGCGATGCTCGGCGACATCGCCATCGCCGAGCCCGGCGCCGTCATCGGCTTCGCGGGCGCGCGCGTGATCGAGGAGACGATCCGCGAGAAGCTGCCGCCCGGCTTCCAGAAGTCCGAATACCTGCTCGAGCACGGGCTGCTCGACATGGTTGTCCATCGCCACCAGCTGCGCGACCAGCTGGCGAAGCTGCTCAAGCTGCTGGTCGAACCGCAGCCTTCCGCCGAGATCGTCAGCCTGAAGGGCAAGGACGCCGCGGGCCACCGCGGCGGCAAGGCGCCCTGAGCGCGACCAGCGCCGACCCGATCCTCGATCGCCTGACGGGGCTCCACCCGAAGGCGATCGACATGAGCCTCGATCGCGTGCGCCGCCTGCTCGCCGACCTCGGCGACCCGCAGGACGCGATCGCGCCGGCGATCCACGTCGCGGGCACCAACGGCAAGGGCTCGACCGTCGCTTGCCTGCGCGCGATGGCGGAGGCGGCGGGCCTGCGCGTCCACGCCTACACGAGCCCGCATCTCGTGCGCTTCAACGAGCGGATCCGCGTCGCGGGCGAACTCGTCGCCGACAACGCGCTCGCCGCGATCCTCGAGGAGGTCGAGCGCGTCAACGCGAGTCGCCCGATCACCTTCTTCGAGGTCACGACCGTCGCGGCCTTCCTCGCCTTCGCGCGCAACCCGGCCGACCTCGTGCTGCTCGAGGTGGGCATGGGCGGCCGCCTCGACGCCACCAACGTCGTCGCAAGGCCGCTGGTGTCCGTGGTCACGCCGGTCTCCTTCGACCACATGGAATACCTCGGCGACACGCTCGCTCTGATCGCCGCCGAGAAGGCCGGCATCCTGCGCGCCGAGGTGCCGGTCGTCGTCGCGCCCCAGCATCCCGAGGCCGCGGCGGCGATCGCCGCGCGCGCGGTCGCGCTCGGCGCGCCCGTCTTCCGCCACGGTACGGAATGGAGCTATGCCCCCTCCGCGCGGGGCTTCTCCTATCGCGGCGTGGCGGCGCGCGAGATGCCGGGCCCCGCGCTCGCCGGGCCGCACCAGGTCGCCAACGCGGCGACCGCGGTGGCAGCGGCGGAGATGCTTCCCGGGCGCCTGCGCCTGCCCGACGCTGCGATCGCCGCGGGCGTGGCCGGCGCGAAATGGCCGGCGCGGCTCCAGCGCCTGTCGCGCGGCCCGCTCGTCGATGCGCTGCCGCCGGGCTGCGAGCTCTGGCTCGACGGCGGGCACAACGAGGACGGCGCGCGCGCCATCGCCGCATGGGCGCGCAGCCTCGGCGACGGCGTGCCGCTCGACATCGTCGTGGCGCTGCGCTCCACCAAGCGCGCCGAGCCCATCCTGGCCGCGCTCGCGCCGGTGGCGCGTCGCATCGCCTGCGCCGGCAACCCGGCCGACCACCTCGCCCTCCCGCCCGCGCGCCTCGCCGAGGCGGCGCGCGGCGCCGGCATCGCCGACGTGCGCGAGGCGCCGGATGTCGCGGCGGCGCTGCGCCAGCTTGATGCGCCACGCCGCGTGCTGGTCTGCGGCTCGCTCTATCTCGCGGGCGCGGTGCTGGCGGAGAATGGCTGACGCGCGACAAGGGGGACCCGGACGATGATCTACGATTTCGCCGCGACGGCGCCGGCGGACCGCTACAAGCTCCTGGCGGGCTGCGTCGTGCCGCGGCCGATCGCGCTCGTCAGCACGACGGACGGCAAGGGCGCGCTCAATGCCGCGCCCTACAGCTTCTTCAACGTCATGAGCCACGAGCCGGCGCTGCTCGTGCTCGGGATCGACCAGCGCAGGACCGATGTCTCGAAGGACACGGTCGCGAACATCCGGGCCACGAACGACTTCGTCGTCAACCTCGTCGACACGGGGATCGCCGAGGCGATGAATGTCTGCGCGATCGACTTCGACGCCGGCGTCGACGAACTGCGCGAGGCCGGCCTCACGCCCGCGGCATCGACGCAGGTCCGGGCGCCGCGCATCGCCGAGGCGCCGGTGGCGATGGAATGCCGCCTGATGGACGAACTGCGCTACCGCAACGGGCGCTCGATCGTCGTCGGCGAGATCCTTGCCTTCCACGTGCGCGACGGCATCGTCGACGAGCGCTTCCACGTCGACACGCTCGCCCTCGACCTGGTGGGGCGCCTCGCCGGCGGCGGCTATTGCCGGATCGCCGAGCCCTTCTCGATCCCGCGCCTCTCCCCCGCCGACTGGGCGGCGGGCAAGCGCGCCCGGATCTCGCCCTTCCGCGGCTGAACACGGGCCGGGGCCGCGGAAAGGATGATCGACCGCGCCGCGACGCGCCTTCTCGCCCCGGTGCTGCGCGCCCTCGCGCGGCCTCTCGCCGCCCGCGGCGTCGGCGCCGACGCGGTGACGTTCGCCGGCTTCGCGGCGGGCATGTCGGGCGCCGCGGCGATCGCGCTTGGCCATCCGCTCGCCGGCCTGGCGCTCGTGCTCGCGAGCAGGCTCCTCGACGGCCTCGACGGCGCGGTGGCGCGGCTGACCACGCCGACCGACCGCGGCGCCTTCCTCGACATCGTCCTCGACTTCCTGTTCTACGCCAGCGTGCCGCTGGGCTTCGCCATCGCCGACCCCGCGGCGAACGCGCTTGCCGCGGCGATCCTGCTCGCATCCTTCGTGGGGACGGGCTCGAGCTTCCTCGCCTTCGCGATCCTCGCCGAGCGGCGCGGCATCGACGTTGGCCGCGCGCCCGCCAAGGGCTTCTTCCATCTCGGCGGGTTGACGGAAGCGGGCGAGACCCTCGCCTGCTTCGCGGCGATGTGCCTCTGGCCCGGCCTCTTCGCGTGGTGGGCGCTCGGTTTCGCGGCGCTTTGCGCCATCACCACCGCGAGCCGCATCGCCGCGGGCTGGAGCATGCTCGGCGGGCCGGCGGGCCGGAACGGGAAGGCTCCCTGAAACGGAAAGGCCCCGCCGGCGGGCGCCGGCGGGGCCTGGTCGATGCGCGGTACGCGCCGGTCAGATGACCGAGTTAACCCACTCGTAGAGCTTGCTCTTCGGCACGCTGCCGACCTTCGTCGCAGCGACCTGGCCGTTCTTGAACAGCATCAGCGTCGGGATCCCCTGGACGCGGTAGCGGTTAGGCGTCGCGGGGTTCTCGTCGATGTTGATCTTGGCGACCACGACCTTGCCCTGGAGGTCCTTCGCCAGTTCGTCGAGCGTCGGCGCGATCGCCTTGCAGGGGCCGCACCACTCCGCCCAGAAATCCAGCAGGACGGGCTGCGAGGCCTTGAGGACATCGGCCTCGAAGGACGCGTCGGTGACCTTGACGGTGGCGCTCATGTGCATCGACTCCTCGGAGAGGATTGCCGGGGGAAGATTGCGCGGGGCAGGGCGCGCGGGCGCAATCTAGGGAGCCGCCGCGCGCCGGGTCAAGGCGCGCTCAGAGCCCGGCGAGGGCTGCGTCCATCGCCTCTGGCGCGATCTCCGAGATCGTCGGCCCGGCGGTCCAGACCAGGATGCAGCGCACCCGACGCCCCGGATAGAGCGGCGCCACCAGCGCGCGATAGAGCGCGAGCTGCGCGACATAGGCCTGCGGCGCATCCTCCGGGCGCGCGGGCGGCTGGCGGTTCGACTTGAAGTCGAGGATGCGGACCTCGTCCTCCGCGACCACGAGCCGATCGACCTGCCCCGCCACCGCCGTCGTCCCGACCAGGCCGACGACCGGCACCTCGGCGCGGCTGCCGGGCCCGAAGAATTCGGGATGCGCGTCGATCGTGCCCAGCGCCTCGCGCGCAAGGACGGCGCGCTCCGCCTCGGGCAGCTCGGGCATGGCATGGCGCGCGAGGCGCAGCGCGGCATCGTCCCGCGCGCCAGGCTCGAGGCGCGGCAGCAGTTCGAAGAGCCTGTGCAGCAGCGAGCCGCGCCGGGCGGCCAGCGCCGCCTCGCCCGAGATCGGGCCGGAGGGAACCTGTGCCGCGCCGATGGAAGAGGGCGAGAGCGGCTTCGAGGGCCGCTGCTCGGCGAGCGCGGGGCGCCGCGCCCAGTCCGGAAGAGAGACAGGCGGCGCGTCCGCGATCGCCGCGGAGACCGCCGCGCGCGGCGGCGGCGCGCCGATGCGCAACGCCATGCCGCCCTCGCCCCAGGGCGCGTCGACCTCGTCGACGCCGTCGCCGAGCCGCGCGCACAGCGCGACGCGCAGCAGTTCGTGCCAGTTCTCGGCGCCGCCCGGACCCTGGGACGTGCCCTCGCCGTCCTCGACGCCCTCCTCGGCCGGCAGCGGCCTGTCCACCCAGCCGCAGACGACGAGGCGGTCGCGCGCGCGCGTGGTCGCGACATAGAGCAAGCGGCGATACTCCTCGAGGCGCCGCGCGCGCGCATGCTCGCGCGCGGCCCGGCTGAGCTCGACGTCGTTGTCCTTGCCGCCCGGCCAGAGCAGCAGCGGTGCGCCGGTCGCGCCATCCTCCCAGAACAGCTTCGGGTCGTGGCGTCCCGCCGGCGTCGATACCGTGTCCGGCAGGAAGACGACGGGCGCCTCCAGCCCCTTCGACGCGTGGACGGTCATCACGCGCACCTCGTCGCGCGCGAGTTCCATGTCGCGCTTGATCTCGGCGCCGCCGCGCGAGAACCAGCGCAGGAACCCTTGGAGCGAAGGCGTGTTCTCGCGCTCGAACGCGAGCGCAAGCGCGAGGAACTCGTCGAGCGGGTCCGCGGCCTCCGCGCCGAGCCGCGCGAGGAAGCGGCGCCGGCCGCCATCGGGGCCGAGCACGCGCGCGAAGAACTCGTAGGGCGGCGCGTAATCCGCCGCCGCGAGCCAGTCGCCGAGGTCGCCGGCGGCCGCCTTCCAGGACGGGCGCTCGGCCGCGCGCGCGCGCAGTTCCTTCCACAGCCCGCCGGGCCCGCGCGCGGGGCAGAGCGCCAGCAGGTCGTCGTCGTCGAGGCCGCAGAGCGGGCTCTTGAGCACGCAGGCGAGCGCGTAGTCGTCGCG
This sequence comes from Alphaproteobacteria bacterium, assembly GCA_016869915.1. Classification (GTDB taxonomy): domain Bacteria; phylum Pseudomonadota; class Alphaproteobacteria; order CACIAM-22H2; family CACIAM-22H2; genus CAIOSQ01. Next base: position 4,285 of record VGDA01000080.1, on the reverse strand, counting down.
CGGCAGCAGCGCGAAGCGCGCCAGCGCCACGAGGTCCTGGATCGCCACGTGGTCGGCGAGCACGAGACGGTCGGCGCCGGCCACCGGCACGCCCGCGGCCTTCAGCGCGCGCACCATCTCGACGAAGAAGGCATTGCGCCGGCGCACGAGGATCATCACGTCGCCCGGGCGTATCGGCACCGCCGCGCCGTCGCGCCAGATCGCCTCGCCACCGTCGATCCAGCCCCGGATCGTCGCGGCGATGCGCCGCGCCAGCAGCGCCGGCGGCGACGCCTCGGAGACGTAGTCGAGCGGCGCGTCCCACGCGACGTCGTCGCCGCCCGGCGGCGGCTCGACCAGCGGCCAGAGCTCGACGAGCCCCGGCTCGCCGTCGCGGACCGCGCGATGGCTGGTCGCCGCCGCCGCGACCCCGGCGCGCGCGGCCGCCATCGCGAAGAGCATGTCGACGGCCTGCAGCACGGTCGGCGTCGAGCGGAAGGAATAGACGAGGTCGACCGGGCGGAAGGATCGGCCGGCTTCGCGCGCCAGCCGCTCGAAGCTCAGCTGCGCGGCGCCGAAGGCCTGCCGGTCCGCGCCCTGGAAGCTGAAGATCGACTGCTTCTCGTCGCCGACCGCGAAGAGCGTGCGCGGCGCGTCGCCGCGCGCGCCCGCGCCGGCGAAGAACTCGCCCGCGAGGCAGTCGACGATGCGCCACTGCTCCGCGCTCGTGTCCTGCGCCTCGTCGACGAGGATGTGGTCGATGCCGCCATCGAGGCGGAAGCGCACCCAGGCGGCGTCCTCCCTCTCGAGCAACGCCTGGCTGCGGAAGACGAGGTCGTCGTAGTCGAGGACGTCGCGCGCGCGCTTCGCGGCCTCGTAGTGCTCCACCAGCCGCGCGCCGAGGCGGATCATCGCCGCCGAGCCCTGCAGCAGGGCGAGCGCGCGCAGGTGGTCTGCGACGGCCATGCAGCGTGCTGCCTCGGCGCGCATGAGGTCGAGGACGCCAGGATCCGCGCCGATCGCGGCCTTGGTCGCGAGGTTCCGGTCCGCGCGCATCGCGGCGTTCTTCGCGGTGAGGAAGATCGCGAGCCATTCGCGCCCGCGGCCGACGGCATGGGCGCCGTGCCCGAGCCCCGCCAGGGTCGCGGCGCGCTCGACGTCCGTCCTGGAGCCCTGCGCCAGCGCCTGCGCGGCGCGCTGCATGTCGCCGACCGGGATGGCCGCGGCGAACGCGTCGAGGATCGACGCGTCGTCCTCCGTCTCGCCGACGCCCAGCCGCGCGGCGAGGTCGGCGATGGCGCGCTCCGGTTCGCCGCCATGCGCGGCGAGCAGGCGCCGCAGGTGCCGGCGCTGGATCGCGAGAGCCTCGAACAGGTCGTCCAGCGTCTTCGCGTCCGCACGCAGCACGAGGCGCGCCAGCGCCGCGCCGAGCGCAGGTTCGCGCGCCGCGTCGGCGAACATGCGGTCTCGCGCCTCGGCGAGCAGGGCGCCGGTCTCGTTGTCGTCGGCGATCGCGAAGCTGACGCCGACGCCCGCCTCGATCGGGAAGCGGCGCAGCAGCGACTCGCAGAAGGAATGGATCGTCTGGACGCGCATGCCGCCCGGCGCGTCGATCGTCGCGGCGAACAGGTGCCGCGCGCGCGCCTCCAGCGCCGCGTCGACCACGATGCCGTCGCCCGCGAGGTCGGCGAGGTCTGCGCGCAGCGCCTCGTCGTCCATCGCCGTCCACGAGCCGAGGCGCCTGGAGAGCCGCGCGCGCATCTCCGCCGCCGCCGCCTTGGTGAAGGTGAGGCAGAGGATCGCGTGCGGCGGCGCGCCCGAGAGCAGCAACCGCGCGACGCGATCGACGAGGACGCGCGTCTTGCCGGAGCCCGCGTTCGCCGCGACCCAGACCGAGCCCGCCGGATCGGCGGCCTGGCGCTGCGCGAGCTTGGCGTCCTCGACGCGGGGGTTCGACGGGCTCACGCGTCGCCCTCCCTCTCGAGCGCCGACCATTCGGCGACGCGCGCGAGATGGTCGTACTCGGCATGGGCGGATTTCCATCGCACGCGCGGGCGCGCGAGGTAGGGCCGGCGCGGATCGGCATAGGCGTCGACAAGCTTAGCGAGGCCGGCGAGCGCATCGCGCGCCAGTTCCTCCGGCGACTTGCCCGGCCCGCGCCAGGCCCGCACGGGCTTCGCCTCGCCGGGCGTCGCGCCGCCGGTGAGCCGGACATGGAGGAGTTCGCCCGGCGGCAAGGCCGCGACGCCGGGGAAGCCGCCCGCCAGGGCGATCGCGGCCTCGAGCGGCAGCTGCGGCGAGAAACCGACCTCCACCTGCCTGTAGCTCGGCACGGTCCCCGTCTTGTAGTCGACGATGCCGAGGGTCCCGTCCGGCCGCGCGTCGATGCGATCCGCCTCCGCGGTCAGCAGGAAGCCCGAGGGCAGGCGCAGCTCGCCGCGGCACTCGACCGCGAGCGTGCGCGTCCCGGTCGCGCGGCGCGCGCGCTCCCAGTCGACGAACCAGCGTGCCAGCCGCTCGAAGCGCGGCCACCAGACGGCGCGCACGACCGGGCGATCCATGAGCGGCGCGAAATGCCCGCGCCCGATCCCGAGCAGCCGCTCCAGCGCATCGGCAGGCAACGCGCCTCCGGGAGCGAGGAAGTCGTGCAGCGCGTCGTGGATCGTCGTGCCACGCTCGCCGGCCGAGGGCTCCTCGTCGACGTCGTCGAGCGGGCGGAGCTTCAGGATGCGGCGCGCATGGACCGCGTAGGGATCGCGCACGAGCGTCTCCACCGCGGTGACCGGCAGCTCCGTAGGGCGCAGCGCGAGCGGTGGGCAGGGCCGGGGCGCTGCAGGCGGGGCGGAGGGCCGCTCCGGCGCGTCGAGGGCGCGCGCCCATCCCGGCAGGCGCGAGTCGACGCAGGACGTCCAAGGCTCGTGGTCGCCGAGGAAGGCGTCGAGGCGCTGCAGCCAGCGCGAGGGCGCGACGGGGGCGCCATCGACCTTGCGGCTATGCGACAGGAGCACGACGGGCGCCGAGGCGGCCTGCACGAAATCATGCGCGGAGAGGCCGACGCGGCGCTCGGCCGGCGGCAGGCCGAAGGCCTTGCGCATGGGCCGCGACAGCCACGGGTCCTCGGGAGGCTCGGGCGGCCAGCTGCCTTCGTTGAGGCCGCCGAGGACGAGGATGTCCGCGCCCTGCAGGCGCGCCTCGAGCGGGCCCCAGATCGAGAGCCGCGGGTGGGTCGGGTAGCGCGCGCGCACCACCTGGCCCGCGAGCATCGCCTCGAGCAGCGCCGGCCAGGCGCGGCCGGGGATCGGCTCGAACGCCGCCAGCGCCTGCTGCAGCTCCATCATCGCGTCGCGCAGCGCGCTTCCGGCCTCGCCGGCCCAGAGCTCGCTCTCGCGCGGCGCGGCCGGCGTCGCGAGCCATTCCATGAAGCCGAGATGCAGAGCGCAGAGCCGCGCCGGGGCGACGGCGCCCGACTGCATCGCCGCGGCGAAATCGGCGAGCGGCGCCGCGAGGCCGTCGACGAAGGCGAGGATCTCGTCGCGGTCCGCGGCCTTCGTGGCGGCGACGGCCTTGCGCAGGCCCTCGATGCCGGGGCCGGGGCGCAGGCCGCGCAGCGCGACGCGCTCCAGCCGGCGCGCGCTGGCGAGCAGCGCGCCACGCTGCAGCCCCGCGCAGGCGAAGGGGTGCTTGAGCGCTGAGAGCAACTCGACCGGCGCGCCGGGATCGGCGCCCAGCGCGGCGGTCGCGCGCAGGAAGGCGCCCGGCGGCGTGAGGAGCAGGTCCGAGCCGCCGGAATCGTCGACGCCGAGGCCCCAGCGCGCGAGCTCCGCGGCGACGCGGCGCGCCAGCACGCGATCCGGCGTCACCAGCGCCGCGGTGCGCCCCGGCGTCTCCACCGCCTCGCGCAGTACCAGCGCGATGGCGAGCGCCTCCTCCTGCCGCGTCGGCGCCTCGATGCGGCGCAGCCCCTCGAAGGCCTCCTTCCCGGGCCTGGGCATCCTCGCCCAGGCCGGCGTGGTCGCGGCGGGCCGCAGCGCCTCGCGCAGCAGCGCGACGCGCGGATGCGCGGGCGAGGCGCCCGGCCAGGGCGCGACAGCGCCGCGCGCGACGCCAAGCCGCGCGAGCAGCCGCGCGAGCCCGTGCTGCGGATGCGCGGGATCCTCGCCGGCGGCTTGCCAGCTCTCGTCGTCCATCGCGGCGTCGAGGCCCGGCAGCAGCAGCACGCCGCGCGGCAGCGCGGCCACGGCGGCGAGCAGGTCGGCGGTCGCGGGGATGCTGCCGGTCGAGCCCGCGGCGACCACGAGTCCTCGCG
>VGDA01000079.1 GCA_016869915.1 Alphaproteobacteria bacterium | reverse complement strand
CGCTAGTCTCGCGGCGGGAAAACCGCGAAGGTCGAAGCGATGAACCAGCTCTCCGGCGCCGAAGCCTTCGTGCGCATGCTCCAGCACCATGGCGTCACGCATGTCTTCGGTCTGTGCGGCGACACGAGCCTGCCGCTCTACGACGCGCTGGCGCGGCTCGACCACGGCATCACCCATGTCCTGACCCGCGACGAGCGCTCCGCCGCATACATGGCGGATTGCTATGCGCGCGTGACCGGCAAGGTCGGCGTCTGCGAGGGGCCCTCGGGCGGCGGCGCGACCTACATCCTGCCCGGCGTGGTCGAGGCGCATGAGAGCTCGATCCCGCTGCTGGCCGTGACCACGGATATCTCCATGTCCTCGCGCGGCAAGTACACGCTGACCGAGCTCGACCAGGAGGCGCTGTTCCGCCCGCTGTCCAAGTGGACGAGCGTGATCGACCGCGCGACCGACATCCCCTCGATACTGCGGCGCGCCTTCCGCACGATGACGACCGGCCGGCCCGGCGCGGTTCATCTCGGGCTTCCCTTCGATGTCCAGAGGGCGCCGGTCGACGAGCAGGACGTCTGGGCCGACCGGCGCTTCGGCGCGGCGCCCGCCGCGCGCGTGGCGCCCGATCCCGCCGCGATCGAGGCCGCCGCGAAGGCGATCGACTCGGCCTCGCGGCCCGTGCTGGTGCTCGGCGGCGGCGTGATCCTCTCGCAGGCCGAGGCCGAGCTGGCGGCGCTGGCCGAGCGCATGGGCGCGCCGGTCTGCACGACGATCAGCGGCCAGGGCTCGCTGCCCGACTCCCATCCGCTGCATGCCGGCGTGGTCGGCTCGAATGGCGGCGTGGCGGCGACGCGCGCGATCGTCGACGCCGCCGACCTCGTCGTGTTCGTGGGCTGCCGCGCCGGCTCGGTCACGACCGAGCGCTGGCGCCATCCGAAGCCCGGCACGCGCATCGTCCATGTCGACGTCGAGCCCGGCGTGATCGGCGCCAACTTCCAGACCGAGGCCGGCGTCGTGGGCGACGCGCGCCTTGCGCTCGCGGCGCTCGCCGCCAGCGTGTCGCGCCGCGATCCCGCGGAGGCGATCGCGATGGTGGCCAGGGCGCGCGCCGAGAAGGAGGCGGCGTACCGGCCGCTCGCGCTCTCCGACGAGCGGCCGATCAAGCCGGAGCGGCTGGTGGCGGAGCTCGCCGCCGTGCTCGACGACGACGCGGTCATCGTCGCGGATCCCGGCACGCCCTGCCCGTATTTCTCCGCCTTCTACCCGAAGCGTCGCGCGGGGCGCTGGTTCATCACCAACCGCGCCCATGGCGCGCTCGGCTACTCGCTGCCCGGCGCGGTCGGGGCGTGGTACGGGCGGCCGTCGTCGAAGGTCGTCGCGGTGATGGGCGACGGCAGCTTCGGCTTCTCCTGCGGCGAGATGGAGACGATCGTCCGCAACCGCGTGCCGGTGACGATGGTCGTGGTCTCGAACGCGGTCTATGGCTGGATCAAGGCCGGCCAGAAGACGGCCTATGACGGGCGCTACTTCTCCGTCGACTTCAACCGCACCGACCACGCCGCCGTCGCCGCGGCCTTCGGCGTCAGGAGCTGGCGCGTCGAGGACCCTGCGGAGCTGCGCCAGACGCTGCGCGCCGCGATCGCCCATGGCGGGCCGACGCTGGTCGACGTCGTGTGCCAGCCGCTCAACGAGGCGCGCGCGCCGGTCAGCGAGTGGGTAGCGTGAGGGCGAGCGCGGCGCGGACGGACTCGACCGCGCCGCGCCAGTCCGCGCCGTCCTGCCGGTGGAGCGTGGCGCGCGCGTAGAACGCGGCCGCGCCCGGCGAGGGCGTCCAGTACCAGAGCTGCCCGTGTCCCGACGGCACGAGGACGTGGGTCTCGACGCCGAGCGCGCCGGCGACATGCGCCGTGACGTTGCTCGTGGTGACGATCGCGTCGCAGGCGGCGCAGAGCGCGGCAAGGCCGTCGATGTCGGAGCGCACGTCGATCGCGCGGTCGCGCAGGATCTCGGTGCCCGTCTCCGCGGCGAGTTCCGCGCGCATCCTCTCCGTGTCGCCGTATTGCAGGTCGAGGAAGACGGCATCGCTCCCGCGGACGAGGCGCGCGAGGTCGTCGCGCGGCAGGGTCTTGAGCGCGCCCAGGCCGCCGCCGGCGCCGCTCGCCCAGGCGAGGCCGACGAGCCTGCGGCCAGGACGGCGGTGGCGCGCCGCGGCGGCCTCGGCGCGCGCGCGATCGGCGACGAGCACGGGTGGCATCGGCAGGCGCGCGGGCGTCCAGCCGAGGATGCCCATGAGGCTTCCCAGCGGGACATGCGCCGCGCAACCCGCCGGGAGCGCCACGTCGTCGCGCGCGACGACGCGCAGGCCCGGGAAGCTCCGCGCGAGCAGCGCGACGAGGCGCGGGCTCGCCTCGAGCACGAGGTCGGGCACGCGCGCGGCCAGCGCCGGCAGGAGGCTCGCGCCGACGATCTCGTCGCCGAGGCCCTGCTCGCCCCAGGCGAGGAGCGGCCCCGCGGGCGCCGCGCCGCCGCGCCAGGCGGGCAGGGGGATGCGGGCGGGATGCCGCGCCGCGCCCGACATCGCCTGCCTGTCGAAGCGCGCCTCGTAGTCGATCCAGGCCTCCGCCCAGCGCCCAAGGGCCATCAGCGCATGCGCGCGGTTGAGGCGCGCCACGGCGGGGGCGGCGAGGCGCGGGATCGCGGAGTCGAGCAGGCGCACGGCCTCGTCGTTCCTGCCTGCACCGGCGAGTGCCTCGGCGAGGTTCGCCTCGGTTTCCGCGCGACCCGGCGCGAGGCGCAGCGCAGCGCGGAAGCCTGTTTCCGCCGCGACGTGGTCGCGCGCGTCGAGAGCGACCAGGCCCGCGGCCTCGTGCAGCGCGGCGACGCCCTGGTTGCGCGCGAGGGGCGCGGCGAGAATTGCGCGCGCCTCGCCGGCCCGGCCGAGGCGGCGCAGGAGGCTGGCGAGGTTGACCGCGGGCTCGACGCTCGCGGGCGCCGCCGCCAGCGCGGCCCTGAAATGCGCCTCCGCCTCGTCGAGGCGCCCGAGGTCGCGCGCCGAATTGCCCAGCGCGAAGAGGATCGGCGCGTCGCCGGGCCGCAGCGTCGCGGCCCGGCGCAGCGCGTCGATCGCCGCGCCATGCGCGCCCTGCGCCTGGAGCAGCTGGCCGATGCGCAGCAGCGCATAGGCGGCGAGCGGCCCGCCGGACGCCTTGCGGAACATCTCGAGCGCGGCGCGCGCGTCGCCGCCGGCGGCGATCCGGTCGGCCTCGCGCAGCAGCGCGAGATCGCCCGCATGCGGGGGTGGCGGCGCCTCCGGAGCGGGGCCGGAGGTCATCGCGGCGTCAGGTGCCGACGCGCAGCGGCGAGACGAGGCCGCGCAGGCAGGCGACGACGCTGAGCGGCGTGAGCCTGCCGGTGCGCGGGTTCTCCGCGCTCGGCACGCCGGCGATGGTCATGGTGAAGCGCGCCGCCTCGGCCTCGACCTCGATCGTGTGCTGGTTGCGGCCGCTGGTCGGCTCCGCCCAGATCTCGATGCGCGTGCGGTCCGGCCCGATGCCCGCGAGGCTCAGCGCCGCGGCGACGTTCACGTTGGCGGGGAAGCCGCGCGCCGCCTCGCGCGCCGAGCCGGCGAAGACGCGCGTCGATTCCGTGAAGGACATCACGTCGATGCCGTTCTGGACGAGGTAGGGCGCGCCCGCGAGGCCCTTGGGCGGCTTGCGCGTGATCATCGTCACGCTGTCGACGCGGCTCTCCGCCGCGGCGCGCACGGCGTCGAGGCCGAGCAGCGCGCCGGTCGGCACGATGACCCGGCCGCCGCGCGCGCGGGCGCGCTCGACGAGGTCCATGCGGTCGAGGAGCACGGCCGCGTTCGCGGTCACCACGATGCGGCCACGATCGAGGGCGGGCTCGGCGATCTCGCCGAGCTGGGGGCCGGGGGCGCAGTCGACGACGACGTCCGCGGCCTCGCCAAGCCGCGCCGACGGCATCACCTCCGGGCGCCGCGCGAGTCCGGCGACCGCGTCGCGCGTCCTTGCCTCGTCGCGGCCGGCGACGGCGACGAGCTCGAGGCCCTCGATGCCGGCATCGACGCGGCGCGCGACGGCGGCGCCGATGGCGCCGAGGCCTGCGATGGCGATGCGAAGCGGCATGTCTGGTCCTTCCTCGTCCGGGTGGCGCCAGACTAAGGGCAAGCCCTCGTCGCGCGCCTCAGGAAAATCCGCGCTCAGGCACCGCGCGCCAGCAGGCCGCCGCGCTTCACGGCCTCGAACCAGAGCACAGAGGCGGCGCCTGCCCCGATCGCGAGCGCGATGCCGGCCGCGCCGGGGACCTCGAGGGCGAAGACGCCGCGCGCGGCAGGCCAGGCGAGGAGCAGCGCAAGCATCGCGCTGGTCGCGCCCGCGGCGACGGCGACGGAGGGATGCGAGAGCAGCCGCGGCGCGAAGGCGAAGTCGTCCCAGGACAGGTTGGTGAGCGCGAGGCAGAGCGTGCCGGCGACGAGGGCGACGAAGCCCAGCGCGCGCGCCTCCCTCTGCGGCAGGCCGAGCTGGAGCGCGACGCCGTAGGCAGTCATGGCGCAGGCCAGCAGCGCGCAGCCCTGGGCGATGGCGAGCGAGATGGTCAGCGGGGACGCGACCGTGCGCCCGGCCGGCCGTGGCGGGCGGCGCATCGCCCGGCGCTCGGCCTCCTGCGCCTCGAACACGATGGCGCAGGTCGGGTCGATGACCAGCTCGAGGAATATGACGTGCACCGGCGCCAGCATCGGCGGCCAGCCGAAAAGCAGCGGCAGCAGGGCGAGGCCGACCAGCGGGACGTGGACGGCGACCACGAAGACCATCGCCTTGCGGATGTTGTCCGCGATGCGCCGCCCGAGGCGGATCGCGGCGACGATCGAGCCGAGGTCGTCGTTGAGCACGACCAGGCCCGCCGCCTCGCGCGCGACATCGGTGCCGCGGCTGCCCATGGCGACGCCGACATGGGCCGCGCGCAGCGCGGGCGCGTCGTTGACGCCGTCGCCGGTCATCGCGACGACATGGCCGCGCGCGCGCAGCGCCTCGACGATCCGCAGCTTCTGCCCGGGCTCGGTGCGCGCGAAGACGCGCTTGCCGGCGACCGCCTCGCGCAGCGCCGCGTCGTCCATGCGCGCGACCTCCGCGCCGGACATGGCATGGCCCTGCGCGTCGATGCCGGCATGTCGCGCGACCGCGCAGGCCGTCGCCGGATAGTCGCCGGTGATCATGACGACCTCGATGCCGGCGGCGAGGCATTCCTCGACGCTGGCGCGGGCGGAATCGCGCACCGGGTCGCCATAGGCGAGCAGGCCGGCCCAGGCGAAGGCGAGGCCATCGATCGCCTCGGGCGCCGACGGCGCGCGCGCCGTCGCGACGGCGAGCACGCGCAATCCCTCGGCGGCGAAGGCCTCCACGCGCGCCATGGCCTCGCGCGCGGTGGCGCCGTCGAGGCGGCAGAGCCGCGCGATCTCCTCCGGCGCGCCCTTCGCGGCGACGAGGATTTCGGCGCCGTCGCGCCATGCTAAGGCGACGCGCGGCCGCCCAGACTCGATCGGGTATTCGCGAAGTGCCGCGTCGAGGGTCGCCGGCCCGAGCACGAGCGTCGCGCGATCCATCGGGTCGCCGCCCTGCGGATGCGAGGCGCGCAGCGAAGCGGCACGCAGCGCGTCGAAGCGCCGGTCGCCGAGCGCCTCATCGACGCTCGCGTCGGTTCCGTCGACGGCAAGGCGCTCGAGCCGGATCCGGTTCTCGGTGATCGTGCCCGTCTTGTCGACGCAGAGCACGGTGGTGGCGCCGAGCGCGAGCACGGCGCTGGGCTGGCGCGCCAGCACGCCATGGCGCGAGAGGCGCCAGGCGCCCATCGCGAGGAAGATCGCGAGCACCATCGGGAGCTCCTCCGGCATCGCGCTCATCGCGAGGGTGATGCCGGCGAGCGTCGCCTCGAGCCAGTCGCCGAGGCGCGCGTAGTGGAGCGCGCCGACGAGGATCGAGAGCGCGACGCCGGCGAGCGCGAGGCGCCGCACGAGGCGCGCCGTGGCGAGCTGCAGCGGCGTCGGCGGCCATCGCAGCGTCGCGAGCGCGGCGCCGATCGCGCCGACGCGGCTGCGCGGTCCCGTCGCCGTCGCCTCCGCGATGCCCTCTCCGGCGAGGACGAGCGTGCCGGAGAAGACGAAGGGCGTGTCGTCGCCGCCGGGGGCCATGTCGTCCCCCGGCGCCTGGCCGCTGGCGCGCTTGCGCACGGGCACGGACTCGCCGGTTAGGGCGGATTCCTCCAGCACCAGCCCTGCGCCCTCGCGCAGGATGCCGTCGGCGGGGACGCGGTCGCCCGGGGCGAGGACCATGAGGTCGCCGGGCACGATCGTCTCCGCGCCCACGCGCCGCGTCGCGCCGCCGCGCACGACGAGGGCGCGCGGCGCGACGATGCCCTTCAGCGCGGCGAGGACCTTCTCGCTGCGCCAGGACTGCACGGCGACGAGTGCGACGGACACCGCCGCGCATCCGGCCATGAGGATGCCCTCGGCAGCGTCGCCGATCGCGAGGTAGAGGACGGCCGCGCCGACCAGCAGCAGGAAGATCGGCTCCTCCAGCACCTCGGCGAAGAAGCGCAGCAGGCCGCGGCCGCGCGGCGCGGGCAGGGCGTTCGGCCCGACCCGCGCGAGGCGGCGCGCGGCCTCTTCCTCGTCGAGCCCGCGCAGGGCCATCGCCGACGTCCGTCGCGCGCGGCCCTCAGGTCATGGGTATCGAGGACACGTGCTCCGCGAAGGCATTGCGCGCCTGGATCCCGTCGTACCAGCGCCGGAGGTTCGGGTGCGCGGGGTGCTGCGGGACGAGCTGCCAGTACCTGTAGGCCATGATGCCGAGCGGGATGTCGGCCATTGAGAATGTCTCGCCGGCAACGTGCCGCGACGCGCCGAGCCGCGCCTCGAGCATCGACATCGCCTCGATCGTCCTGGCCTGCGAGGCGGCGATGGCGGCGTTGTCGCGCTGCGCGGCCGGCGTGCGCACGAGGCCCAGGAAGGCCGGGGTGATGGACGGAGCGACGACCGAGAGCTGCCAGTCCATCCACTGGTTGCAGGTCGCCGCCGCCTTCGCGTCGGCGGGGACCAGCCTGCCCGTGCCATAGGCGGTCGAGAGGTAGCGCACGATCGCGTTCGACTCCCACATCACGAGGTCGCCGTCCTGGATCGTGGGGATGAGCCCGTTCGGGTTCATCGCCAGGTAGGAGGATTCCTTGTTGCCGCCGAAGGGGCCGCCGATGTCGAGGCGCTCGTAGGCGAGGCCGAGCTCGCCGATCGCCCACATCACCTTCTGCACGTTGGACGAGTTCTTGCGTCCCCAGACCTTGATCATGTTCGCGCGTCTCCTCTGTCAGTCCTTGCGGTAGGGATGGTTGGCGTGCCAGTGCCGCGCGATGTCGACACGCCTGCAGACCCAGGCATGATCGTGTCGCTGCACGTAGTCGAGGAAGCGCGCCAGCGCCGCGGCGCGGCCGGGGCGCCCGGCAAGCCGGCAATGGAGGCCGATCGACATCATCTTGGCGTGGCCCTGCTGGCCCTCGCGGTAGAGGACGTCGAAGGAATCGCGCAGGTGCGCGAAGAAGTCCTCGCCGGTCGCGAAGCCGCCGAGCGTGGCGAACTTCATGTCGTTGTTGTCGAAGGTATAGGGGATGACGAGGTGGCCGCGGCCGCGTCCGGCCTCCACCCAGTAGGGAAGGTCGTCGGCGTAGGAGTCCGAATCGTAGAGGAACCCGCCCTCCTCGACGACGAGCCGCCGCGTGTTGGCGCTGAGCCGGCCGGTGTACCAGCCGACCGGGCGCTCGCCGCAGGCCTTCTCGATCGCCTCGATGGCGAGCTTCATGTGCCGCCGCTCCTCGGCGACGCCCATGTCCTGGTAGTCGAACCAGCGCCAGCCATGGCTGGCGACCTCGTGCCCGGATTCGCGCATCGCCAGCGCCGCCTCCGGATGGCGTTCCACGGCCATGCCGACTGCCCAGCTCGTGAAGGGCAGGCGCCGCTCGTCGAACATGCGCAGCAGGCGCCAGAACCCCGCGCGGCTGCCGTATTCGTAGACCGACTCCACCTGCTCGTCGCGGCGGCCCGCGCGCGGCACGAGGCCGGGGACCTCGTGGAGGAAGACCTCCGAGACCTTGTCGCCATGGACGAGGGAGCGCTCGCCGCCTTCCTCGTAGTTGACGACGAAGCTGACCGCCACGCGCGCGCCGCCCGGCCATCTCGCGTCGGGCGGGTTGCGGCCATAGCCGACGAGGTCGCGCGGGTAGGGTGGCTTCTTGCGCAGCGCCATGGGGGCAGGCTCCGTTCTGCAGGCCGCATCCTCCCGCGCGGGCCGCGCGCGGACAAGGGCCGCGCGCGGCCGGATCGCGGCGATTGACGCGCCGCGGCGGAGGCGGCCAAATCCGGTCGATTCGTCGCATCCATGTCCAGCCGCGGAGACCAGACAATGCGCGTCGCCATCGCCCGCATCGCATGTTCCCTCGCCCTGCTCGCCGGCCTCGCGCTCGACGCGGCCGCGCAGGGGCAGCTGCGCGTCTACAACTGGAACGACTACGTCGCGCCCGAGGCGCTCAAGCGCTTCGAGCAGGAGACCGGCATCAAGGTCACCTACGACACCTATGACGGGAACGAGATCCTCGATGCGAAGCTGCGCGCGGGCCGCAGCGGCTACGACCTCGTCGTGCCGACGGCCTCGCCCTTCCTAGCGACGCAGCTGAGGTCCAGCCTCTACCGGCCGCTCGACCGCGCGAAGATCCCGAACCATGCGCAGCTCGATCCCGCCGTGATGAAGCGCCTCGAGCGCTTCGACGCCGGCAACCGCCATGCCGTCCCCTGGCTCTGGGGCACGACGGGCATCGGCTACAACCGCGAGCGCGTGCTCAAGACGATGCCGGAGGCGCCGGTCTACTCGCTGCGCATGATCTTCGACCCCGCGATCGTGTCGCGCTTCCGCTCCTGCGGCGTGATCGTACTCGACTCCCCGACCGACGTCTTCCCGGCCGCGCTCGCCTACCTGGGCCTCGACCCGGATTCGAAGAAGCCGGAGGACCTGGAGAAGGCCGTCGCCGCGCTGCAGGCGATCCGCCCCTTCGTGCGCCGCTGGCATTCCTCGGACTACATCAACGCGCTGGCGAGCGGCGACGCGTGCCTCGCCTTCGGCTTCTCGGGCGACGTCAAGCAGGCGGCGAAGCGCGCGGCCGAATCGCGCCGCGGCGTCGCGATCGAGTACTCGATCCCGGTCGAGGGCGCGCTCACCTGGATCGACACCGCCGCGATCCCGGCCGACGCCGCGAACGTCGACAACGCGCATCGCTTCATCGACTTCATGTTGCGCCCCGACATCGCCGCGCTGAACTCGAGCTTCCTCGGCTACGCCGTCGCCGTGCCCGCGGCCCTGCCGCGCATCGACGAGGCGACGCGCACGGACCCGGGCGTCTATCCGCCGGCCGAGATCCAGGCGCGCTTCTACACGATCACGCCAGCCGACCTGGAGTTCGACCGCCTGCGCACGCGCGCCTGGACGCGTGTGAAGACGGGACGCTGAGGGCGGGGCAGGGACGAGCGGCCGCGCCGGCATGGCGGGCATCGTCCTCGAGGGCGTGACGCGGCGCTTCGGGCCGGTCGCGGCCATCGACGGCGTCGACCTCGCGATCGGCGAGGGCGAGTTCTTCGCGCTCGTCGGCCCGTCTGGCTGCGGCAAGACGACCCTGCTGAGGCTGGTGGCGGGGCTCGAGCTTCCCGATGCGGGACGCATCCGCATCGGCGACCTCGACGCCACCGCGCTGCCGCCCTGGCGCCGGCCCGTGAACACGGTGTTCCAGTCCTACGCGCTCTTCCCGCACATGGACGTGGCGGGGAACGTCGCCTACGGGCTGGTGCGCGAGGGCATGGCGAAGCCGGACATCGCGCGGCGCGTCGGGGAGATGCTCGCGCTCGTGCGGCTCGAGGGCCTGGGAGGCCGGCGCCCGCACCAGCTCTCCGGCGGCCAGCGCCAGCGCGTGGCGCTCGCGCGGGCGCTCGCGAAGCTGCCGCGCATCCTGCTCCTGGACGAGCCGATGGCGGCGCTCGACAAGGGGCTGCGCGAGGAGACGCGTCGCCAATTGCTGGCGCTGCAGAAACGCCTGGGCATCACCTTCGTGCTCGTCACCCACGACCAGGAAGAGGCGCTCGCCGTCGCCGACAGGCTGGCGGTGATGCGCGGCGGGCGCCTCGCCCAGGTCGGCAGCCCGCGCGAGGTCTACGAGGCGCCGGCGGATCGCCATGTCGCCGCGTTCCTTGGCCGCGCCATGCTCGTCGATGGCCGCCTCGCTGAGTCCGACGCCGGCGGCGCGCGGCTCGACGCGGGCGCGCTCGGCATGCTCGCAGGCGTCGCGGCGCCGGGCCTGGCGGCCGGGGCTGCTGCGACGCTCGTTCTGCGCCCCGAGGCGATGCGCCTCGCGCCGCGGGGAGGCGGGCGGCTCCAGGGCGTCGCGGGCCACGCCGCCTTCCTGGGCGAGACCGTGTCGCTCGGCGTCGTTCTGGCCGACGGCCGCGAGTTGCAGGCGAGCCTCGCGCCGCGCGATCCATGCCCGCCGCCGGGCAGCGCCGTCGCGCTGGACTGGGATCCGGCCGAAGCGCCGATCGTGCCGGCATGAACCTGCTCTGGCCGCGCGGGCTGCGCGCCGCGATCCTCGCTCTGCCCGTAGCGTGGCTCGCCGCCTTCTTCGTGCTGCCCTTCGCGATGGCGCTCGCGATCAGCTTCGCGACGCCCGTCGAGGGTGCGCCGCCCTTCGATCTCTCGCGGCCCGGCCTCGCCGCCTGGCGGCTGCTCGCGGGCGAC
>VGDA01000078.1 GCA_016869915.1 Alphaproteobacteria bacterium | reverse complement strand
GGCCATCGCCGTCGCGGATCTCCGCGGGCTTCAGCATCATGCGCCGCAGCTTCGCGCCGCGTAGCACGGCGCTGCTCAGGTTCGCGCCCGACATCGTCGCGCCGACGAACCTCGCGCCGGCGAGCTTGGCCCCGGAGAAATCCGCAAGCACCAGCCGCGCCTCGCCGAAATCCGTCCCCGACAGGTCGGCGCGCGCGAAGCTGGCGCCGGACAGGTCGGCCTTGTCGAAGGACGCGCCAGCGAGCTTCATGCCGGCGAAGACCGCGCGCGCCGACCCGGCCGCCGCTGTGGATCCACTCGTCGTGCGCGCGCGCCATCGCCCGGATCGTGTCGTCGTCGATGTCGCGTGTCGGCGGCCCGGGCAGCGCGTTCGCATCCAGCCGCACGCCCTCGAGCAGGGCGCCGGACAGGTCCGCGCCGCCCGGCTTCGCGGAGCGCATGTCGCAGCCCCTGAGGTTCGTGCCGCAGAGCGAGGCGTTGGTGAAGTTGGCGTGGACCAGGCGCGCGCCGGCGAGGTCGCAGCCGGAGAGGTCGGCGCCGCGGAACTTCGCGCCATGAAGGTCCGCGTCGGAGGGCGTCACGCCGCCCAGCGTCGCGCCCGTGAAGTCGCCGCGCACGATGCGCGCGCCGTCAAGCCGGAACTCGTCCATCGTCGCGCCGGCGAAGGACGTCGCCACCTCCTCGCCGGTCCAGGCGCCCGCCTTCAGGAGCATGCCCGGGCGCAGGTCGCTTTCGCGCAGGTCGCAATTGCCAAGCCGCGCGCCGCCGAAGTCGATGCCGCGGCCATCGATGCGGCGCAGGTCGCAAGCGACGAGGACCGCGGCGCGGAAATCGGCGCAGAACATGTACGCGCCCGAGAGGACCACGTCCGTAAGCTCGCAGGAGGTGGCTTTCGTCGCGACCAGCAGTGCCGTGGAAAGGTCCGCGTCGGCGAGCTTCAGGCCGGACAGGTCCTTCTTGCGGAAATCCGCGCGCTGCCCGCCGGCTATGCCGGCGAGGAACTCCCCATGGAGGTTCCGAATGGAGTCGAAGTCTTGCTGATCGATCACGTCGCCGTTCCCGTGGAGCCTCCCCTGAGACGGGCATTTCGTATGGCCGGCACGCGTCCCGGCGCCAGCGCCGAATCCGCGCCGCGCGGATGCATGCCCGGCGTCAGTCGGCCAGGGCTTCGCGCGATTCCCGGGCGAGCTCGGCGATCGCGTAGGGCTTCGCGAGCACGAGCAGGCCCGCATGGGCGGCGCGCTGCGGATCGTCCGCCATTTTGCCGGAGACCAGCAGGACGCCGACATCCGGCCGGTTAGCGCATGCCCAGTCGGCGACGTCGAACCCTTCGACGCCGCCGGGCATGACGACGTCGCTGAGGACCAGGCGGATCGCCCGGTCCTCCCCGAGGATCGCGATCGCCTCCGCGCCGCGCCCGGCCTCGACGACGTCGTAGCGCAGCATGCGCAGCCTGCCGGCCAGCGCGCGGCGCACCGCCTCGTTGTCCTCGACCACGAGCACGCGCTCGCCCAGGCCGGCTGGCATGTCGTCCAGGTCGCCACCGGTCGCGGCCGTCGCGGCCCTGGGCGCCGAGCGCGGCAGCAGCAGGGTCACCGTCGTCCCGCGGCCCGGCTGGCTCTCGATCCCGAGGCCGCCGCCCGACTGGCGCACGAAGCCGTAGACGCTGCTCAGCCCCAGCCCCGTGCCGTCGCCCTGCGGCTTGGTGGTGAAGAAGGGCTCGGTCGCGCGGCGCAGCACCTCCGGGTCCATGCCCGAGCCCGAGTCGGCGACGCGGATGCGCACATGGGGGCCGGGCGCGCGCGTCGACCGGCCCTGCGCCGTGCTCAGGCGCCGTGGCACTTCTTGAACTTGCGGCCGCTTCCGCAGGGGCAGGGGTCGTTGCGGCCGATGCCGCGATGGGGATCGACCACGGTGTCGCGGCCGATCGAGCCGCCGAACCGCGCGGCCTTGCGGCGCTCGGTGATGCCCGCCTCGGTGAAGCCGTGCCACGTCGAGAGCTCCGCCGCCGCGTCCTCGACCGGGCGCGTCTCGTGCAGCAGCCGCGCGGGATCCTCGGTCCAGCGCCGCAGGTCGTCCTCGATGTCCTGCGTGCCGTCGAAATAGGGCGCCGCCTTGCCCGCGGCGAAGGCGTCGCGCGCGCGCTCGGCGAGGCCGGGATCGCCGCCCGGCGCCTCGGCGAGCACGCCGCAGGCCTGGATCCAGCCGATCCAGCCCGCATCCTCGGGATCGAGCCCCGCATCCGCGACCGCCTCCAGGATCGCGACCGCGTGCCCCGCCTCGACGCGCCCGCGCGCATGCAGGCCAAGCATGGCGTCGAGCGCCGACCAGCGCACATGCCCGTCCGCGGCGGGATCGGCGACGAGCGCGGCGAGTGGCTCGATGTCGCCGTCGAAGGTCGACACGAGGACGCGCGACATCGTCTCCGTCAGAGCGTCGCCGAGCGCGTGCTCCAGCTCTTCCTCGGGGCGCGCGAGGAACTCCAGCAGCGGCCGCCAGGCGCCAGGCTCGCCGGCCTGGGCGAAGAGGTGCACGAGGAGCAGGAGCGCGTCGCCGTCCTCGGCCGGGTCGATGTCGCCTGCGGCATAGCCCCTCATCGTGTCGAGGAAGAAGCCTCGGCACTCCTCCCAGCGCGCGATCGCCTCGGCCATCGCCTCGGCGGGCAGGCCCTCCGACTGCGCGAACTCGAGGAAGAGCTCCTCCGCGAGCGTCAGTTCGTCCTCGTCGCCGCCAGTCCCGACCATCGCGCCGCTCCCCGGATGCCGCCGCCTCGCGCGAGGCCATTCGCATGGAAGCCCCCGCGGCGTCTATGATGCGCGCCGGCGGTCGGGGCCGCCACGGGAATGGGGCCAACGGCAGGGGATCGCGCCATGAGGAACACGTCGCCGCTCGCGCTGCTGCTCAATGTCGGCCATGCGCTCGACCACCTGTTCCTCCTGATCTTCGCCACCGCCGTCGGCTCGATCGCGGCCGGATGGGGCATGGGGTGGAACGACCTCATGCCCTACACGATGGGCGCCTTCGTGATGTTCGGCCTCGGCTCCGTGCCGGCCGGCAAGCTCGGCGACCAGTGGGGGCGGCGCGCGATGATGGTCGTGTTCTTCCTCGGCATCGGCGCCTCGGGGCTGCTCGTCTCGCTGTGCCAGGACCGCTGGCAGCTCGCCGCGGCTCTGACCCTGATGGGCTGCTTCGCCGCCATCTACCATCCCGTCGGCATCCCAATGCTCGTGCAGAAGGCCGCCAACCCGGGCTTCACCATCGGCGTCAACGGCCTGGCCGGGAACCTCGGCATCGCCGTGGCCGCGATCCTCACGGGCTTCCTCGTCAAGCACGCGGGATGGCGCGCGGCCTTCGCGGTGCCGTCGCTGGTCGCGATCGGCTGCGGCATCCTCTTCGCGCTCGCCGTGCCGCGCGAGGACCTGGCGCCGGCGCGGCGCAAGCCGAAGCTGCTCGACCTGCCGCGCGCGACGCTGGCCCGCGTCTTCGCGGTGATGACGCTGACCGCGGTGTCGGGCAGCCTCGTCTTCAACTTCACGACCAACGGCACCGGCCAGCTGCTGGCGGAGCGCTTCCGCGGCACGATCGAGGACCCGGCGACGCTGGGCGCGCTGCTGGCGCTGGTCTTCGCCACCGCGTCCTTCGCGCAGCTCGCGGTGGGGCTGCTCATCGACCGCTTTCCGCTGAAGCGCATCTACCTGCCGATCGTGGCGATGCAGGTGCCGCTCTTCCTGCTCGCCTCGCAGGTCGAGGGCTGGGCGCTGTTCGCCGTCGCCATCGCCTACATGGCCTTCGTCTTCGGCGCGATCCCGTTCACCGACGCGATCATCCTGCGCTACGTCGACGACCGCATGCGCTCGCGCGTCACCGGCATGCGCCTCGCGGTGTCCTTCACCGGCGCATCGCTCGCGATCTGGCTGCTGGGCCCGGCGGTCAAGTCGGCGGGCTTCGCCACGATGCTGCTGGCGATGGCGGGGATCGCGACGATCACGGCGGCGCTCGTGTGCTTCCTGCCCGCGCGCGACGCCGCCGACGCCGCCGCGGCGTGACGATCGCGCAGCCTAGCCGCGCAGCACCGAGGGATTGACGACGAATTCCGGGTCCGGGCGCCCATCGAGCCCGTCGAGGGCGTTGCGCGCGCAGACCTCGGCGACGCGGGCGTAGGTCTCCGCGATGTAGGCGGCGACATGCGGCGTCAGCACGACGTCGTCGCGCGCGAGCAGCCTGTTGGCCGGCGAGGGCGGCTCGCTCTGCATCACGTCGAGGCCGGCGCCCGCCAGCTGCCCGCGCTCCAGCGCCTCGGCGAGCGCCACCTCGTCGACCACGCCGCCGCGCGCGACATTGACGATGAAGGCGCCGGGCTTGATGGCGCGCAGGCTGCGCGCATCGACCAGTCCGCGCGTCGCCTCGACGAGGGCGCAGGCCAGGACGACGAAGTCGGCGCGGCCGATCGCGCGCAGGAAGTCGTCCTCGCGCTCGTAGCCGAGCCCGGGCGGCGGCGCGACATGGGGATCGACCACGACGATGCGCATGCCGAAGGCGGCGGCGCGCCGCGCGACCTCGCGCCCGATATAGCCGTAGCCGACGACGACGCAGGTCTTGCCGAGGAGCTCGACGCCGCCGAACGCGCGCGGCCAGCGCCCGGACTTCACCGCGCGGTCGAGCGTCGGCCCGCGCTTCGCCAGCGCCAGCATCAGGTAGAGCGCCTGCTCGGCGACGGTCGGCGCGTTCGTCCCGCCGGTGGTCGCCAGCGGGATGCCGCGCGCGGTCAGCGCGGCGACGTCGAGATGGTCGTAGCCCGCGCCCATGCGGCAGGCGATGCGCAGCCGCGGCGCCGCCGCGACATGCGCGGCCGTGAGCGCCGGCCGCTCCATGGCGACGACGACACCGTCCGCCTCCGGGATCGCCGCCGCGAGCGCGGCTTCCGTCGGCGCGGGCAGGACGACGACGCGCAGGCCCGGCCGCGCGGCGAGCATGCGCATTCCCGCCTCCGGCAGCGCCTCGGTGAGGACGAGCGTGTCGGCCAAGCGCCGGCGTCTCAGGCGAAGAGCGGCGCGGGATCGTCGGTGTAGCGGGCGAGCTTGTCGCGGTCGATGTCGACGCCGAGGCCCGGGCGGTCGGGGATCTGCAGCCAGCCCTCGGCGTCGAGGCGGAAGGGCTCGGCGGTGATGCCGTCGACATAGGGGCTGCCGCCGATGAACTCGACCAGGTCGACGTTCGGCAGCGCGGTCGCGAGCTGCAGGTCGGCCGCGACGCCGAGCGCCGTGTTCCATCCATGGCCCACGTACCTGACGCCGAACTCCTCGGCCATCCAGGCGATGCGCCGCTGCTCGGAGAGGCCGCCGACCTTGGTCACGTCGGGCTGCACGATGTCGAAGGCGCCGCGCGCCAGCCAGGGCAGGAAGGCCTGGCGGCGCGTGAGGACCTCGCCGCCGGCGATCGGCACTGGGCTCTGGCGGCGCAACTCGACGAAGTCGTCGATCGCGTCGGGCTTCAGCGCCTCCTCGAACCAGCCCACGTCGTGGTCCTTGAGCATCTCGGCGGTGCGCAGCGCCCATTTCAGGCCATGCGGCCAGTAGGCGTCGCTGGCGCCGGCGTCGACGAAGAGCCGCGCCCTGTCGCCGGCCGCGCGGCGCGCCGCGGCGACGATCGCCTCGTCGAGCCGCGCGTCCATCGCGCGCCCGAACGGGCCCCAGCCGATCTTGAACGCGGTGAAGCCGCGCGCGCGGTAGTCCGCGATCACGTCGTGCATGCGCCCGGGCTCCTCCATCAGGAGCGAGCAATAGGGCTGCACGCGCTCGCGGTGGCGGCCGCCGACCAGCCGGCCGACGCTCATGCCCGTCACCTTGCCGAGGATGTCCCAGAGCGCGATGTCGATGCCGCTGATGGTGTGGGTGAGGCTGCCGCCGCGCCCCATCCAGAAGCTGTTCTGGTGCAGCTTCTCGGACACGCGCGCCGGCTCGAGGGCGTTCTCGCCCAGATAGAGAGGCTCGAGCACCTTGAGCGCCGCGGCGACCAGGCGCGCGTCGGTGAACACGCTGCCATAGCCGATCGGGCCGCCATCGGTATGCACGGCGATCAGGGCGTGGATCGTGTCCTCGGGCTTGATCTCGGCCGACCAGCCTCCCTTCGGGCTCTCGCCGAAGAGCGGCACGGAGCGGATGGCGCGGATCCCGAGCGTCTGGCTGGCGGCGGTCATGTGGCGTTCCCCCTCGTTGACAAGCGGCATTATCGGTCGATTTCCTGCGCGCCGCCATGCGTCGCGCGAGGTTGAGCCCCGCGCCGCGCGGCGGCAACATCCGCATCCCGGTCCCGCGAGGGGCCGTCCCGCGCAAGAAGAGGTCGTCCCCATGGCGCCAGTCGACGCAGCCACCTCCCTCGAATTCGCCCGCTTCGCCGTTGGCCAGCCGGTCCGGCGCAGCGAGGACCCCAGGCTGCTCGCCGGGCGCGGCGCCTATACCGACGACCTCGACCTGCCGGGCCAGGCCCATGCCTGGATCCTGCGCAGCCCGCATGCACATGGCGCCATCCGCTCGATCGGCACCGATGCCGCGCGCGCCATGCCCGGCGTGCTCGCGGCGTGGACCGCCGCGGACCTCGACGCGATGGGCTATGGCGAGATCCGGTCGGCGCCCATGGGCAAGAACCGCGACGGCACGCCGATGCGCGAGACGCCGCGCCCGGCGCTGGCGCGCGGCAAGGTGCGCTATGTCGGCGACCCGGTCGCGATCGTGGTCGCCGAGACGCGGATGCAGGCCCGCGACGCGGCCGAGGCGATCGAGCTCGACGTCGACGTCCTGCCCGCCGTCACCTCGGGCAGCGCCGCGCTCGCGCCCGGGGCGCCGGTCATCTACGACCAGGTGCCGGGCAACCTGCAATACGACTTCCGCTTCGGCGACGAGGCAAAGGTCGCCGCGGCCTTCGCCGCCGCGGCGCATGTCACGCGCCTCGAGATGGACATCAACCGCGTCGTCGTCTGCGCGATGGAGCCGCGCGCCGCGGTCGTCGCGCACGACGCCGCGACCGGGCGCTGGACCGTGCACATGGGCACGCAGGGCGTGTTCGGCATGCGCGCCGGCCTCGCCGACGTGATGAAGGTGCCGGTCGAGCAGGTCCGCGTCCTGACCGGCAATGTCGGCGGCTCCTTCGGCATGAAGGCCGGCGTCTACCCGGAATACATCTGCCTGCTGCACGCCGCGCGCGCGCTGGGCCGGCCGGTGAAGTGGACCGAGGAGCGCCAGGCCAGCTTCCTCTCCGACCAGGCCGGCCGCGACCACGAGGTGGTCGGCGAGCTCGCGCTCGACAGGGACGGCAACTTCCTCGCGCTGCGCGTCTCCTCGATCGGCAACATGGGCGCCTATGCCGGCAACTACGCGCCGATGATCCCGGCGCTGGGCATCCAGAAGAACGTGATCGGCGTCTACCGCACCCCGGCGATCGAGGTCCTCGCGCGCTGCGCGGTGACCAACACCTCGCCGATGGGTCCCTATCGCGGCGCCGGCAGGCCCGAGGGCAACTACGTGATGGAGCGGCTGGTCGACGCCGCCGCGCAGGAGATGGGCATCGACCCGATCGAGCTGCGCCGGCGCAACCACATCCGGCCCGAATCCTTCCCCTACGTGGCGCCCAACGAGATGACCTACGACTGCGGCGACTTCGGCGCCGTGCTCGACAAGGCGATCGTCGCGTCCGACTGGAACGGCTTCGCGCTCCGGCGCGAGGAGTCGCGCGCGCGCGGCAGGCTGCGCGGCCGCGGCGTGGCGCAGTTCCTCGAGGTCACCGCGGCCTCGGTCAAGGAGATGGGCGGCATACGCTTCGACGCCGATGGCGGCGTGACGATGATCACCGGCACGCTGGACTACGGCCAGGGCCATGCCACGCCCTTCGCGCAGGTGCTGGCCGCGCGCCTCGGCATCCCCTTCGACCGCATCCGCCTGCTGCAGGGCGACAGCGACGAGCTGCTCGCGGGCGGCGGCACCGGCGGCTCGCGCTCGATGATGATGAGCGGCTCCGCCATCGCCCACGCGGCCGAGAAGGTGATCGAGAAGGGCCGCGCCGCCGCCTCGGCGGTGCTCGAGGCCGCGGTCGCGGACATCGAGTTCGTCGAGGGCCGCTTCCGCATCGTGGGCACCGACCGTGGCATCGGCCTGCTCGAGCTCGCCGGGCGGCTGCGCTCGGGCGGGAGGCTGCCCGAGGGCACGCCCGACAGCCTCGACGTGCGCCATGTCGACGGCGCCGTGCCCTCCGCCTTCCCGAATGGCTGCCACGTCGCCGAGGTCGAGGTCGACCCGGAGACCGGCGTCGTCGAGGTCGTGCGCTACGACTCGGTGAACGACTTCGGCACGATCGTGAACCCGCTCCTCGTCGAGGGGCAGGTGCATGGCGGCGTCGCGCAGGGCATCGGCCAGGCGCTGCTCGAGAACCCGGTCTACGACGAGAACGGCCAGCCGCTCGCGGGCAGCTACATGGACTACGCGGTGCCGCGCGCCGCCGACCTGCCGATGATCGGCTTCGCGAGCCATCCCGTGCCGGCGAAGACCAACATCCTCGGCGTGAAGGGCTGCGGCGAGGCGGGCTGTGCCGGCGCCATGCCGGCGGTGATCAACGCGGTGCTCGACGCGCTGCGCCCGATTGGCGTGCGGCGCATCGACATGCCGGCGACCCGCCAGGCCGTGTGGGAGGCGATCTCCCGCGCTAGGATGTGAGCGCGCCCCGGGCGGGATCCCGGCGGCGGGAGGAGGTGGATCCATGATCTCACGATTGCTGGTGGCGCTGGTCCTGCTGGCCATGCCCGCGGCGGCGCAGCAGGAATTCCACACCCCGCCCGCGTGCTGGAGCGCGCCGCGCATCACGCACGGGCCGTGGTCCGAGCAGCCCGGCGAGCGCGCGGCGGTGACGCGCGAGCGCGTCGCGCCGGCCGAGGGCGCGCAGTGGCTCGCCTCGCCCAACGGCGCCTACAGGCTGCGCAAGGTCGATCCCGACTTCAGCGCGCCGCCGCCCTGGAACACGCGTATCGTCGTCGACGTCGAGCGTCCCGAGGCGGTGGTCGTCGAGCTGCGCAACCACGGCAACGCCACCGCCTACGCGGTCTGGGTCAACGAGAAGCTGGTGCTCGTGCGCGTCTGGTGGGGCCGCGTGCTCGGCGCGGACCTGCTGGTCGACGCGGAGCGCGGCGAGATCGTCTGGCGCGACACGGTGCGCGGCGGCGACGCGCCCTTCGAGCAGAGCCGCGGACAGGCCTGCCCGCCGCCGCGCTGAGCGCCGCCGGGCCACGTCCGGTTCAGTCGGGCCAGCGCAGCAGGCGCTCGAAGCGCGCCGCCCTGCGTTCGGCCACCGTGCGGCCGGAGGGCGCGTTGCGCCGGCGCGCCGCCTCCAGCTCCGCGAGGATGCGATCGGCCACGACCGGCGCCTCGCCGGGATGGAGGTTGCAGGGATCGAGCTGGAAGAAGCCCTGCTCGACCTCGTGGTCGCGCACGATCACCGGAGGGTCGCCCGCGCCGAGCGCGTCGGCGAGGTCCCAGGCGGTGATGCGCGCGACCTCGGGATCGACCTCGAGCACGAGCCGGTCGAGCGGGTTGTGCGTCGGGTCGGGGATGATGGTCGCGCGGATGCCCGCCACGCCGGCGAAGCGCTTCATCCAGAGGTCCAGGTGCCCGCGCTCCGCGCGCCGCACCGCCTCGTGGTCGCGCCGCTCCCAGGCCTCCAGCGCGGCGATCGTCGCCACGATGCTCTCCTTGCCGACCTTCATCCCGCGCCCGATGCCCGAGTTCTGCAGGAAGGTCGCGCGCACGAGGTCCTTGCGCCCCGCGACGATGCCGGCGGTGAGGCCGCCGAGGAACTTGTGCGCGCTGTAGATCGCGACGTCCGCGCCCGCCGCGAGGAAGCCGCGCAGGTCGTATTCCGAGGCCAGGTCCGCGATCACCGGCACGCTGCGCGCGCGGCAGGTGCGCGCGAAGGCGTCGAGCGGCAGCTGGCCATACTGCACGGTGTGGTGCGAGACGACGTAGAGCGCGGCGGCGGTGCGCTCGGAGATGCGGTGCTCGAGCTGGTAGCCGCGCGCGTCGGTGACGTTGCCGACGGGGACCACCTTCGCGCCGGCGAGGCGGATGCCCTGCTCGATCGCCGCGCCGTAGCCAGTCATGTGGCCCATCTGGATCACGACCTCGTCGCGCATCCCCGAGGCGTCGGGCAGCTGCTCGACCCGGGCGAGGTCGGCGCCGGTCATGGCGCCCGCGACCGCGAGCGTGATGCCCGCGGCCGCGGAGGCGGTGACGAAGCCGGCCTCGGCGCCCGTCGCCCGGGCGATCGCGGCGCTCGCCTTGCGGTGGAGGTCGTTGATCTCCACCCATTCCGGCATCACCTCGCTCGCGGCGCGGATTGCCTCCGGCACCACGATCGACGCGCCGAGATGCGTCATCGTGCCGGAGACGTTTATCACCGGGCGGAGCCCGAGGCGGTTCCTGACGTCGCTGCGCGTGGCCATGGCTTGTCCCTCAATGCCCCTTCATCTCGATGCGCGCGAGGAAGCTGCGCAGGCGCTCGTGGCGCGGCTCGACCAGGATCTCGCGCGGCGTGCCCTCGGCGACGACGCGCGCGGCGTCCATGAAGACGATGCGCGTGCCGACGTCGCGCGCGAAGGTCATCTCGTGCGTCACGACGACCATGGTCATGCCGTCGCGCGCGAGCTGCTGCACCGCCGACAGCACCTCGCCGACCAGCTCGGGGTCGAGCGCGGAGGTGATCTCGTCCAGCAGCAGGACCTTGGGCTCCATGGCGACCGCGCGCGCGATGCCCACGCGCTGCTGCTGGCCGCCGGAGAGCTGGCCCGGAAGGTTGGA
>VGDA01000077.1 GCA_016869915.1 Alphaproteobacteria bacterium | reverse complement strand
TTTCGCTGACCGCGTAGGCTAGGCGAGCGGTCAGAACGGCCTCAGGATCTCGATCATCTGCTGGCCATAGCTCGGCGCCTGGTAGTCGGTGATCAGGCCGCGGCCGCCGTAGGAGATCCGCCCCTCAGCGATCTTGTCCGAGCTCACGGTGTTGTTCGGCTCGATGTCCTGGGAGCGGATGATCCCGGTCAGCTGGATGTCCCGCATTTCCTGGTTGACCCGGAGCTCCTGCTTGCCCGCGATCACGAGGTTGCCGTTCGGCAGGACCTCCACGATGACCGCGGCGAGGTTGATCTTCACGCTTTCGCTGCGCTTGGCGCCGCCCGTGCCGGCGAAGTTCCCGCTGCCGGAGAGACCGAAGACCTCGTTGGAGTTGAGGAGACCCGAGGGCCCGTCGGAGGGCAGGCGCTTGAAGAGCTGGTTGCGGAAGCCGAAGAGGGACCCGACGTTGAGGCTGCTCGCGTCCGTGCGCGTGCGAGAGCTTTCCGCCGTGAAATTCGCGCTGTCCGCGAGGTTGATGGCGACGGTGACGATGTCGCCGATCCGGGAGGCACGCTGGTCCTTGAAGAAGCTCTTGGAGCCCTGCCGCCAGATGGAGTTCGCGGTCGCCGCATGCTCCGGCGCCTCGGGGACGGGGTAGCGGATGGCCGCGATCTCCGAGGGGCGTCGCACGTCTGCGATCGGCGTCATCCGCGGCGGGCTGCCGACCTCGGCGAGCCTGTCGAGGCTCGCGCAGCCAGGCAGCGCCGCAAGCGCGGCGAGCATTGCCAGGAGCGGGGTCGTCCTCTGCATGGTCATTCGAGCACCACGGCGCCGGAGTCGACGACGCGGCCGCGCACCAGCTTGTTCGAGGAGGGATTGCGCAGCGTGATGGTCTGGCCGATGGCCCCGGCGTCGACCGCGACGAGCTGCGTCGTGAGCTCGATCCCGGCGCTGCGGAACGTGGCGCGCACGCCCGCGCCCCGCTCGACCGCCAGGACGTTCTTCACCTGGGCCCGCGAAACCGGCACGAGCGGCGCGATCGGCCAGCGAGGCTCGAGCCCGACGAGCTGGTCGGCGTCGAGCACCGCATTGGGCGGCACGTGCCGGGAGTCGACGGAGACCATCCGGATGTCCGATGCGTCGATCACCTCCCCGGGCACGATGCGCCGCGTCACCACCGGCACCTCGCGCGGCAGCGCGAGGCCACCGCGAAGCTGGCGGACCACCTTGCTTCCCCCGGCCTCGAGCGTCTGGGCGAGAACGGCCGAAAACGTGCCGACGCGCATGTCGATACGCAGGTTGACGATGGAGAGGCCCGGCTTCGCCTCGGCGAGGGCACGGGCGTCCGCGATGCCGAGGGATAGCATTGGGCAGGAGCCGATCTTCTCGAAGAGCTGGCGAACCAGTTCCTCCTCGAGCCCGGGCCCGGCCTCGCAGCGCCGCGCCGGCGTGCCAGAGGCATCCGCCGTGGCGCTCCAGAGGAACGCGGCGACCATCGCCGTCAGGATCTTTCGCGTCTTCATCGGATCTGGTTCATGACCTTGAGCATCTCGTCCGAGGCCTGGATGACCTTGGAGTTCATCTCGTAGGCGCGCTGCGCCGTGATCAGCGTCGTCAGCTCGCTCACGATGTCGACGTTGGAGGCCTCGATGAAGCCCTGCTGGATCGTCCCGAAGCCGGGCTCGCCCGCGAGGCCCGCGACGGCGGCGCCGGAGGCGGCGGTCTCGCGGTAGATGTTCCCGCCCGTGGCCTGCAGGCCGGCGTCGTTCGGGAATGTCGCGAGCTGGAGGCGGCCGAGGTCGACGGGCGCGACCTGGCCGTCGACGGTGACCTGCACGAGGCCCTGCGCGTTCACGTTGATCTGGCGGGCGTTGCCGGGGACGTTGAACCCGGGCAGGACGCGATAGCCGGCGGCGGTGACGATCTCGCCGGCCGGGCTCAGCTGCAGCGAACCGGACCGCGTGTACCCCGTCTCCCCGTTCGGCAGGGCGAGCACGAAGTAGCCCTTGCCCTGGATCGCGAGGTCGAGGGAATTCTCGGTGCCGATCAGCGATCCCTGCGCGTGGATGCGGTAGATGCCCGCGGGTCGCACGCCCGAGCCGAGCAGGATGCCCGTCGGCACGATCGTGCCCTCCTGCGAGCTCTGGCTGCCGACCGCCATGCCGCGGACCTGGTAGAGCAGGTCCTGGAACTCGGCGCGCTGGCGCTTGAAGCCGGAGGTGTTGAGGTTCGCGATGTTGTTGGCGATCACCTCGACATTGACCTGCTGGGCGGTCATGCCGGTGGCGGCTATGGACAGGGAACGCGACATTGGCTTGGCCTCAGACCGTTGGAAGTCGCTCGATCACGTCGGTCAAGCGCGAATGTTCGCTCGCCTGGATCTGCTGCAGCGCCTCGAAGTCGCGGGCGAGCTGGATCAGCTTCGTAAGTTCGATGACCGACTGCACGTTCGATTGCTCGACGACGCCCTGCTTGATCATGTAGCTCTCGGCAGGCCGCGTCGCGGAGGCGGACAGCCGGCTATCGCCGCGCGTGTCGAGCGTCGCGCCAGGGACGACTTCCAAAAGCTGGAATTCGCCAACGAGTTCCTCGCCCTCGTAGATCGCGCCCCCCGACGTCACGGTGACCGTCGCCGCCCTACCGGGCAAGGTGATCGGCTGGCCCGTAGCGCCTAGGACCGCGTCCCCAAAGGCCGTCACAAGCTGGCCGCTGTCGCTGAGTTGAAAAGTGCCGGCGCGGGTCAAAAAGGTCTCGTTCCCGCGCGCCACGACGAAGAAGGCGCGATCGTTTCCGGTGATCGAGAGGTCGAGTTGGTTACCGGTCGCAATCGCTG
Organism: Alphaproteobacteria bacterium; assembly: GCA_016869915.1. Lineage (GTDB taxonomy): Bacteria > Pseudomonadota > Alphaproteobacteria > CACIAM-22H2 > CACIAM-22H2 > CAIOSQ01. Next base: position 8,029 of record VGDA01000077.1, on the reverse strand, counting down.
GCCCCTCGCCGAGATCGACACGCACGCCGCGCTCGACGGGGTAGAGGATCGGCGCCGAAGCGTGTTGCCGGCTTAGGTATCCCTCGAAAGACATCTCGTTGCGCCGGTAGCCGGGCGTGCTGGCGTTCGCGAGGTTGTTGGCGATGTTCGACAGCCGCATCTCGAGCGCAACTTGCTTCGATAAGGCGAGGAAATTGGTGGACTCCATGGCGTTGCGTGGTTCCTTTGCGGCAGATCCGCCCTGACCTTCGCAACAAGCATGCCAGTCGCAGACGCCAAGTTTTTTGCCTCCTCCGACCTTCCCGCGCATCGACGCCTGCTCGAGGCGCTCGCCGGCGCGCGCGTCGCGGAGATCGTCGGCCGCGTCCGCGCCATAAGCGACCAGCGCATCGCGATCGGCGGCCTGGCGGCCCACGGCGCGATCGGGGACGTCGTGCACCTGCGCGCGCGCGACGGAAGCGAGATCGCGGCGGAGATCGTCGCCTTCGATGGCCCGGACGCCATCGCGCTGCCCTTCGGGGAGATCTCCGCGCTCGGGCCGGGATGCGAGGCCCGGCTGTCGCCGGCGAGCGCCGTCGCGCGCCCGGACGATTCCTGGCTCGGCTGCGTCTTCGACGGCATGGGTCGATGCCTGATCGGTGGCCCGGCGGTCGACGGCAGCCGCGACTACCCCCTGCGCCGCCCTCCCCCGCCGGCCGCGGCCCGCGGGCTCACGACCGAGCCGGTCGACATCGGCGTCGTCGCGATGAACGCCTTCCTGACTTGCGGCCTCGGGCAGCGCCTCGGGATCTTCGCCGGATCCGGCGTGGGCAAGACCACGCTGCTCGGCATGCTCGCCTCCCACGCTCGCTTCGATGCGGTCGTGATCGCGCTGATCGGCGAGCGCGGCAAGGAGCTCGCGGACTTCGTGCTGCGCTACCTCTCCCCCGAGCAGCGGGCGCGGGCCGCTGTCTTCGTGTCGACCTCCGACGAGCCCGCCGTCCTGCGCCGGCGCGCGTCCTTCCTCGCCGTGACCGCCGCCGAATACTTCCGCGACACGGGGCGGCGCGTGCTCTTCCTCATGGACAGCGTCACGCGCTTCGCCGCGGCGCTGCGCGAGATCGGCGTGGCCGCCGCCGAGCCAACCGGCGTCGGAGGCTATCCTGGCAGCGTTTTCGCGCAGATGCCGAGGCTCCTCGAGCGGCTCGGCCCCCTCGAGGGAACAAGCGGCATAACGGCTTTCATCACCGTACTCGTCGAGGGCGACGACATGAACGAACCCGTCAGCGACGCCGTGCGCGGCTTCCTCGACGGGCACGTACTCCTGGACAGGCGGATAGCGGATGGCGGGCGCTATCCGGCAATCGACGTCGTCCGGTCGGTGTCGCGCGCGGCGCCGCAGGTCCAGGTCGCCGAGCACCGCGAAGCCCTGCGGCGGGCCATCGCGCTCGAGTCCGCCTACCGGGAGGTGGAGGACCTGCTTCGCCTTGGCCTCTACAAGCGCGGGACCGACCAGCGCACGGACCGGGCGATCGAATACCACGAGCGCCTCGAGTCCATGCTCCAGCAGGAGGTCGCCGATCGCTCCGAACTGGAGGAAGATGTCCGCACGTTGCGAGCAATTCTGGATGAAATCAGGTCTGAGTAAACTTACCGATGAAATGCAGCCCGCAATGAAGCCTGTCCATCTTGACGATGGCCCGCGATAAGACGCTCGCGCGCGTCCTTAAGCTCCGGCGCCTCGACCTCGAGGGGCTGCAGGGCCGGATGGGCGAGGCCGACGCGCGCACGCGCGCCGCGGTCGCCGCGCGCGCCGCCGTGTCGGCGCAGGTCGACGAGCTGCCACGGCCAGGCACTTGCCCCTCGCCCCCCCTCCTCTTCGCGAGGCTCGACGCGCTGACCACGAAAGCAGAGCAACTGGCGGCGGACATCGAGCAGGCTGCGAGCGACCGGGCGCGCGCCGAGACCGAGGCCCTCCTCGTACGGGCCGAGTGCGAGGGCATCGAGACGTTCCTCAAGCGGCAGGCGCAACTCAGGCACAGGACATCCAAATGGCGGTGAAGGACGAGTTCCGGTCGCTCACCGGTCCGTCGAAGGCCGCGATCATGTTGCTCGCGCTTGGGCAGGACTACGCGGCGAAGGTCTTCACGTTCCTCGACGACGACGAGATCCGCGAGCTGTCGCAGGCCATGTCGTCGCTCGGCAGCGTCAACTCGAAGGTGGTGGAACGCCTCTTCGTCGAATTCGCCAACCAGATGTCCTCGGGCGGGTCGGTGATCGGCAACGTCGAGGCGACCCAGCGCCTGCTCGCGAGCATCATGGACCCGGATCGCGTCCAGTCGATCATGGACGACATCACCGGCCCCGCGGGCCGCACGATGTGGGACAAGCTCGGCAACGTGAACGACACGGTGCTGGCAAATTACCTGCGCAACGAATACCCGCAGACCGTCGCCGTGGTGATGTCGCGCATCAAGGCGGATCAGGCTGCGCGCGTCATCGCGCTGCTGCCCGACCAGATGTCCCGCGACGTCGTGCTGCGCATGCTGAAGATGGAGCACGTGCAGAAGGAGGTCCTCGAGGACGTCGAGCGCACGCTGCGGACGGAATTCATGGCGAACCTCGGCCGTTCGCAGAAGCGCAATCCGTCGGAGAACCTGGCGGAGATCTTCAACGCCCTGGACCGCGCCAACCTGAACCGGCTCATGGGCTTCCTCGACGACCAGGCGCCAGGCGACGCGGAGAAGATCCGCAGCTTCATGTTCACCTTCGACGACCTGCTGAAGCTCAACGGCACCGACATCCAGGCGATCCTGCGGGAGGTCGACAAGGACGCCCTCGCGATCGCGCTCAAGGGCGCCTCCGAGGAACAGCGCAAGCTCTTCTTCTCGAACATGTCGGAACGCGCCTCGAAGCTGCTCCAGGACGAGATGGCGTCGATGGGACCGGTCCGGGTGAAGGACGTCGACGAGGCCCAGCAGCGGATCATCTCAACCACGAAGGACCTGATCGCGCGAGGCGTGATCGAGGTCCCGGAGGAAGGCGAGGCGAACGAACTGATCGAGTAGGCGGGCGGTTCGCTCGGATTCGGACCAGAACTTCGGCCAGCCGCGGCGAGGTTGGGCATGAGTCCCCCCCGGTGCGTCCCGTTGGACGCTCCAGCCTGAACGCAGATTTCCCGGAGAACGACGTTGGCCGAAACCGCGATAGCTGCCGCATCCCCGACGGAGGTCGTCGAGCGTCTCGACGGGGGGCCGGCGGGGCGCCTGATCGACGCGCTGCGCAAGCTGGGCTCGCTCCGCCTCGTGGGGCTGGTGGCATCGCTGGCCGCCATAGTCGTCGCCGTGGCCGCCTCGACCGTCCACCTCATGGCGCCGGACTTCGTCCCGCTGTTCTCCAAGCTGGCCCCCGAGGACAGCGCAGCCCTCGCCCGCCACCTCGATCAGGCACGCGAGAAGTACCAGGTGGCGGATGGCGGGCAGACAGTGCTGGTCGAGCGCTCCCGCGTCGCGCAGCTTCGCATCATGGCCGCCGAGAAGCGCCTGCCCAGCAAGGGTTCGCTCGGCTACGAGGTGTTCGATCGCATCGACCCGCTGTCGACCACGACGAACCTGTTCCAGATCAACCAGATCCGCGCGCTCGAGGGCGAACTGGCGCGCACCATCGCCTCGATAGCCGGCGTCGAGAGCGCGCGGGTCCACCTCGTCATCCCGACGCGCGAGCTGTTCTCCCAGCAGGCGCCGGACACGCGCGCCTCCGTCGTCGTCCAGTTCAGGGCGAACATGGACTCCGCGCGCCAGCGCGTGGAGTCGATCCGGCACCTCGTCGCCTCGGCCGTCAAGAACCTGTCGCCCGGCCGGGTCTCGATCGTCGACACGCAGGGTAACCTTCTGGCGCGGGGCGACGGCGAGAGCGCGGCTGGCCAGGCCACGGCCGTGCTCGAGCACAAGCTGGAGCACGAGCGCCGGCTGCGCGCGGCCGTGGAGCGCCTCGTCGAGCAGCATGTCGGCATCGGCAGGGTGCGGGCCGACGTCAACGTGGACGTGACATACGCGGCGGTCGTTCGGACGACCGAGGCCTTCGACCCGAAGGGCCGGGTCGAGCGTTCCGTCCAGACGGTCGAGGAAGCCTCGACGAAGTCGGAGCAACGCGGAGAGCAGGACGCTTCGGTCGCGCGGAACATCCCGCCCGAGCAGCAGGCCCAGGGCCAGGGCACCCGCGGCAGCGAGAACCAGCGCCGGACCGAGGAGACGACGAACTTCGAGGTCTCCCGCACACAGGTCCGCGAGAGCATCGATCCCGGCTCCATCCGCCGCGTGTCGGTCGCGGTGCTCGTAGACGGCGTGCGTCAGGCCGACGCCTCGGGCGCGCAGGCATGGAAGCCGCGCAGCGAGGAGGAGATGAAGGCCATCGAGCGGCTCGTGAGATCCGCCGTGGGCTTCAGCCAGGAGCGTGGCGACAGCGTGGAGGTCGTGAACCTTCCCTTCAGCCCGGTCGAGCTTCCGGACATCCGGCCTCCCGGGATGTTCGACTTCACCAAGGAGGACATCAAGTTCGTCTCGCAGGTCGCGATCCTCGGTGCCGTCGTCACCCTCGTCGTGCTCTTCGTGGTCCGGCCGATCGTCGCCAAGATGTTGGAGGAACCGGCACCGGAGACCGCGACACTTGCCACCGAAGAACCCGGCGGCGCTCTCGTCCCGACCGAGGAGGTGGATGAGGTCGCCCGGATGAAGGCTGAAATGGAGTCCGAGATGCAGGCGCTGCAGGCGCAGCGCGCGCAGGCTATGGCCGAGATGATCGACATCGACAAGATTGAGGGCCAGGTGCAGTCCTCGGCCCTCAAGCGCATCACCGAGATCGTGGACAAGCATCCCGAGGAAGCCGCCTCCGTCATACGCGGCTGGCTTACCCAACGCGCATGACCACCAGAGAAGGCGTCCTGCGGCTAGTGGAGGAGATCGGGGAGGCGCTGCGCCTCGACCGGCCCGCGGCCGTGCGCGCGGCACGGGCGGCGGCGGCGGCCGAAGCCGCGGAACGCGCCGCCGGCCATGCGCTGGTGCCGGGACCCGCGGGCGACAGGGACGCGGTCGCGATCCGGAACGCGTTCTGGCGCCTCGTTTCCGAGGTCAGCCGCGCGGCGTCTGCACGGACGTCCCACGACGGCATGATTGCCGCCATCGCGCAGGCCGTCGAGGACGCGCGCGAGGAACTCAGCGAGATTCGAGATGCTTCTCGACGAAATCCGGCAGGGTCACCGTGACGCGCGGGGAACCCTCCGTCGCGGATGCCCTCGCCTCGATCAGGCGTGCGAGTTCCTCCGGGCTGGCGCGACGTCCGTGCCGCGCGAGGAATCCACAATAGCCATGCGACACCACGATCACGGCATCGCGGAAACCGGGAAGGCCGGAGCGCACCATGTCGGCTTCCGCCGAGTCCGAGAGGAGCGTCGCGCGGAAGCTGTAGGCAAGCGGAGGCGCCCCGGCGGCCGGCACGACCCCCGGGCACGTCACGGCGAAGCGACCGAGGTCGATCGCGGCAAGCGTGCCCGCCGGCGGGGCGGGCGCGGCGACGGGATCGGCGGCCATGGCGCCGCCCGAGGCCAGGGAGGATGCGATGAACATGACGGCGACGCGTGACGCAAGGACGGAGGACGGCATGCGCATCGGCTCCTGGCCGGGGCTGGTGCGACGGGACGGGCTTGTCTGCGTCCTCGAGGAAGACAGCGTCGGGGATGTCGCTGAGATCATGGCGCGCTCGAATATCGGCGCGGTGCTCGTGCTTCGCAACGATGGAATGCTGTCGGGCATCTTCACGGAGCGCGACCTCCTCCGCATGGCCGGGACAGGCGAACGGATCGACAGGGACCAGGCGGTCGCCAAGGCGATGACCCGTGATCCCTGGGGCGTGTCGCTGGACGATGGCGCGCGCCATGTCGCCCGGGAGATGCTCGCGCGCGGGTTCCGCCACGCGGTCGTCTTCGGGGAAGGCCGCGTGCCGATCGGCATCGTCTCGATACGCGACATGCTCGCGATCCTGCTGGAGGGCTGAACGGTGCTTGGCTGGTTGCGGTCCACCCTCGGCGGCGGCGAGGCCGCGCGCCCCGGAAAACGACAGGACGCGGCGTCCTCGGTCCAGTTCAGCGAGTACCGAGTCCGCTCCATCTTCCGACGGCGAACGTCCACCCACATCGACAACTGGTTCCCGGCCGCGCATCCCGACGAGGCGGTGGCGGCAGCGCGGCGGCGCTTCCCCACGGCCGACGCATGGGAATACCAGGGCGAGAGAAGGGACCTGACGGCCGCGGAGATCGAGGCCCTGCGGCGCTCGAACGCCCCGAAATGAAGGCGACGCGCCTGCAGTGCCTGGCGATCGCCTCGGCGATCGCCATGGCCGTCGCGGGTGCGGCGCCAGTGCGCGCCGAACAGGTCCGGATCTGCGACCGGCGCGTCGAGTTCCCGGGCGCCGTCAGGCATTTCAAGCTGGACGAGCCGGATCCCTTCGGAGCGTCGGCCGTCCTCACGGGGGCCCTCCAGCAGGAGGGCGAGCGCTTCCTGCTGAGGTTCAACTGCTGGCGCCTCGCCACGCCGCGCGACGGCTTCCCGGAGGAACGACCGACCCTCGAGCGCCTGTTCCGCTACACGCGTGCGCTCGGCATCTTCAACCAGACCTACGTGTACCTTCCCGCGCAGGACAGGCTCTTCGTGAGGGTCTCGGGAGAGCGCTCGACCAACGGCGTGGTCTACGACATCCGCTTCGAGTTCCACATGCTGCGCGATCGCACGCTCGGCGCGGTGACGAGCTACCGGAGAGACTCGCGCGCCGCGCGCGAACAGGCCGACTCGTTCGTCGACGGCCTGCGCTCGCTGCGCTGACCGGGGGGACCGCGCGCTTGCCCTCCTTCGCCTGCCCGGAATGTGCCGCCGCGATCGCGCTGCCAGCGGGAATTCCGTTTCCGCCAGGAGGACGGCTGCTGTCATGTGGCCGCTGTGCCGCGATCTGGCGCGTGATGCCGGACGCCGTCCCGAAGGAGGCGACGGAAGCGCAGCCCGAGCCTGTGATCGCTCCAGCCGAGGAGGTCGGGCCGTCTCGTCGACGCCGCGGCATCGACCTGCGCCGGCTCGCCCGCCTCGCGATCGCGCTTTCGCTGGTGGCTGCAGTGCTGGGAGGGATCGGCAGCGGCGCATTCGCCGCGCGACACCACCTGGCCGTCTGGATGCCGTCCACCCGTGGCGTCTTCGTGGCGCTCGGGGCTGGCGTGAAGCCCTCGGAGATATCCGCGGCGATAACGGGATGGAGGGTCGCCGAGGGCGGGGCCGTTCATGTCGGCTACCGCGTAGCCAATCCGACGGCATTGTCCCTCCCCATGCCCGAGATCTGCGTCGAGGGCCGCGCCGAGGAGGGCGTGACGGCCTTTCGCCGGTGCTTCCCGCCGGATGTCGACAAGCTCGAGCCGGAGCAGGCCAAGGACGCCGAATTCCTCGTCCTGGATCCGGCCGGCGCGGTCCGGGAGATCGAGTTGCGCAAGGCTCCCCCGCCCCGCTGACCTGCAATTTGTTGGCATGGGCGTCGGCACGTCGATTGCATTGCGACGCCCGACCCGCATCGGCGCGGGAGATTCCTGCAGGATGGAGGCCGGGGCGTGGCGTTGCCGACTTCGAGGACCGAAGCGACGTCGTCGGCCATGGCGCGTGCGTCGCACCCGCATGCGCCACGCCTCGACTTCCAGTCGCTCGTCGCCTCGCTGAACCCGCTGGTGCACGTTCCCGTCATCGGCGGCATCTATTCCGCGGCGACGGGCGAGCGCCCCATACCGGCGGTCCGCATCTTCGTCGCGACCCTGCTCGCCGGCCCCATCGGACTTGCCGCGGCCATAGCCGACAGCGTGGTCGAGGAAACGACTGGCAAGACCATGGTCGAGCAGGCGATCGCGGCGATCGGGCCAGACAGCGCACCGGAGCAGGCCGCCGCGTCCGCGCCGCGGCGGGCGCAATCCACGGCGCCGTTGCGACTTTTCCCCGATCCAGCCGCATCGCCTGCAAATGCGGCGGAG
>VGDA01000076.1 GCA_016869915.1 Alphaproteobacteria bacterium | reverse complement strand
GTCGAGCCACTGCCGGTCGACGCCGTGCCGGCGACGCTAGCCGAGGCATGGCGCGTGCAGGCGGAGATCGCGCGGCTAAGCGGCGGCTATCGCGGCTGGAAGGTCGGGTCGCTGACGGCCGAGGCGCAGCAGGCGGCGGGCATCGACCGCCCGACCAGCGCGCGGCTCCTGTCGCGGTCCTTCCACGAGTCGCCGGCGCGCCTGTCCCGCCGCCGCTTCGTCGAGCCGACGCTGGAATGCGAGATCGCCTTCGAGATGGCCGCCGACCTGCCGCCGCGCGCGGAGCCCTGGTCGCTCGACGAGGTGCATGGGGCGATCGGCGCGATGCGCCTCGCCATCGAGGTGGCGGATTCGCGCCTGCCAGAGCCGCGCGCCACGGCGATGAACATCGCCGACGCCGGCGCCAGCGGCGCCTTCGTCCTCGGGCCCGCCGTGCTGAGCTGGCGCTCGATGGATCGCGGCGCGATCGAGGCGGTGCTCCGGGTCAACGGCATCGAGGCTGCGCGCGGAGCGGGATCGAGGATCCTCGGCGATCCGCTGCGCGCGGTCGTGCTCTTCGCCAACGCACCCGTGCCCTTCGGCCCGGGGCTGCGCCGCGGCGACATCGTCACCACGGGCTCGCTCACGGGCATGACTCCGGTCGCGCCGGGCGACCACGCCGTGGCAGGCTTCGGTTTCCTCGGACAGGTCGAAGTGGAGTTCACGCCATGAAGAAGGCACAGGTCGCGCAAGCCGCATCCCTCCTCGCCGGCGCCTGGCGCTCGGGCAAGGCGCTCGACGCGCTGCCCGAGGCATGCCGTCCCGCGACCCTCGCGGAGGGCTATGCGATCCAGGCCGCGACCGCCAAGGCGCTGGGCGAGAAGGTCGCCGGCTGGAAGGTCGGCGCCACCGGCGCGATGGCGCGCAAGTTGCTCAAGGCGCGCGCGCCCTTCGCCGGCCGCGTCTACGCGAGCCGCGTGCTCAAGCCCGGCGCGACGATCCCCTCCGACGCGCATCCGATGCGCGGGCTCGAGGCGGAGATCGCCTTCCGCCTTGGCCGCGACCTGCCGCCGCGCGACCGGCCCTACACGATGGTGGAGGTGAAGCGCGCCATCGCCTCGGTCCATCCCGCGGTCGAGATCGTGTCCACGCGCTGGACGGAGTGGCTGAAGGTCGGCCTGCCCTCGGTCGCCGCCGACCACGGCGCCAATGGCGCGCTCGTCGTCGGGCGACCCTTCGCCCCGGGCGTGGCGAAGGACGTCGATCGCCTCGCGGTCGAGATGCATGTCGATGGCCAGGTCGTCGGCAAGGGCACGGGCGCCGACGTGATCGGCGGGCCGCATGCCTCGCTGCTGTGGCTCGCCAACATGCTGCGCCGCCGCGGCGGGCTGAAGGCCGGCGAGTATGTCAGCACCGGCACCTGCACCGGGCTGGTCAAGGCGGAGCCGAAGGCCAGGGTCGAGGCCTTCTACGCAGGCAGGTCGCGCATCGCGTTCAGCTTCGGCTGACGCGGCGCGCCGCCGGGGTCAGTCCACCCAGGCGAGGCGCAGCACGTTGGTCGCGCCGGGCGTGCCGAAGGGCACGCCCGCGGTGATCACGACGCGCTCGCCCGCCTGCGCGAGGCCGCCCGCCTTCGCGAAGCGGCAGGCCTTGTCGACCATCTCCTCGAAGCTGCGCACGTCCTCCGTCACGACGGGATGCACGCCCCAGGCGAGGGTGAGGCGCCGCGCCGTCTCGAGCTTCTCGGTCAGGCAGAGGATCGGCACGTCCGGCCGCTCGCGCGAGGCACGCAGCGTCGTCGAACCGGAGGTCGTGTAGGTCACGATCGCGCTGGCGCGCACCGTGTGCGCGACCTGGCGCGCAGCGGCGGTGATCGCGTCGGCGGCCGTGTGCTCGGGCTCGGCGTGCACGGCGTCCATGATCGGCCGGTAGAGCGGGTCGTGCTCCACGGACTCGATGATCTTCTCCATGATCGTCACCGCCTCGACCGGGTACTTGCCCGAGGCGGTCTCCGCCGAGAGCATCACCGCGTCGGCGCCGTCATAGACGGCGGTCGCGACATCGGAGGCCTCGGCGCGCGTCGGCGTAGGCGAGGACACCATCGTCTCCAGCATCTGCGTCGCGACGATCACCGGCTTGCCCGCGCGCCGGCAGAGCCGGACGATGCGCTTCTGCGTGCCGGGCACCGTCTCCGGAGGCATCTCGACGCCAAGGTCGCCGCGCGCCACCATCGCCGCGTCGCAGAGGTCGACGATCTCCTCCAGCCGCTCGATCGCGGAGGGCTTCTCGAGCTTCGCGAGCACGCCGGCGCGGCCCTGCACCAGGCGACGCGCCTCGGCGATGTCCTCGGGCCGCTGCACGAAGCTGAGCGCGACCCAGTCGACGCCGAGCTCGAGGCCGAAGGCGAGGTCGCGCCGGTCCTTCTCGGTCAGCGGCGAGATCGGCAGCACGACGCCCGGCACGTTAACGCCCTTGCGGTCGGAGATCGTGCCGCCCGTCACCACCTCGCACTCGGCGAAGTCGGCGCCATGCCTGCCGACGCGCAGGCGCAGCTTGCCGTCGTCGACGAGGAGGTCGGCGCCGTCCTTCAGCGCGGCGAAGATCTCCGGATGCGGCAGGCAGGCGCGGCGCTCCGTGCCCGGCGCGGCGTCGAGGTCGAGCCGGAAGGCGGCGCCGGTGGCCAGCGTGGCGCGCCCGCCCTCGAAGGTCCCGACGCGCAGCTTCGGGCCCTGGAGGTCCATCAGGATCCCGATCGGGTGCCCGATCTCGCGCTCGGCCTCGCGCAGCGCGGCGTGGCGCGCGCGGTGGTCGTCATGCGAGCCATGGCTGAAGTTGAGCCGGAAGACGTCGGCGCCCGCCTCGAAGAGCTTGCGTATGGTCGCCGGATCGGAAGACGCCGGGCCCAGCGTGGCGACGATCTTCGTTGAGCACAGGCGCGGCATGGCTTCCCCTCGCTTCGCGTCTCACGCCACCAGGATGGCGCGGAAGTCGTTGACGTTGGTCAGGGTCGGCCCGGTGACCACGAGGTCGCCGAGCGCGTCGAACACCGTCCAGGCGTCGTTGTCGTCGAGGCGCGCGGCGGCGTCGATGCCGGCGGCGGCTAGGCGCGCGAGCGAGTCCGGCGCGGCATGCGCGCCCGCGCTCGACTCCACGCCGTCGATGCCGTCGGTGTCGCCGGCGAGCGCTTGCACGCGCGACGCGCCGCCCATCGCGAGCATGAAGGCGAGCAGGTACTCGGCGTTGCGCCCGCCGCGTCCCCTGCCCTTGACGGTGACCGTCGTCTCGCCGCCGGAGATGACGACGCAGGGCGCCGCGACCGGGCCCTCGCCGGCGAGGATGCGCCGCGCGAGCGCGGCATGCGCGCGGCCGACCTCGCGCGCCTCGCCCTCGACCGCGTCGCCGAGCGAGTGGACCGCGTAGCCGGCCGCCCTCGCGCGCGCGATCGCGTGGGCCAGCGCCTGGGCCGGGCTCGCCGTCATGGCGAAGCGCGCATGGACGAAGGCCGCGTCGCCGGGCTTGGGGGTCTCGTTCGCAGGATCGGCGAGCCGCGCCGCGATCGACGGCGCGGGCTCGATGCCGAAGCGCGCGAGCACGGCGCGCGCCTGCGCGAGCGTCGTCGGGTCGGGCACGGTGGGACCGGAGCCGATCGTCGACGGATCGTCGCCGGGCACGTCGGAGATGGCGAGGGTGAGCACCGGAGCCGGCGCGGCCGCGGCGGCGAGCCTGCCGCCGGCGATGCGCGAGAGATGCTTCCGCACGGTGTTCATCTCGCCGATGTTGGCGCCCGAGCGCAGCAGCGCACCGGTCAGCGCGCGGAACTCGTCGAGGCCGACGGGCGGCTGCGGCAGCGCCAGGAGCGCCGACCCGCCGCCGGACATCAGCACGAGGACGAGGTCGTCGGCGGTGGCGGAGGCGGCGAGGGCGAGCATGCGCTCGGCCGCGCGCGGCGCGCGCGCGTCGGGCACGGGATGCGCGGCCTCCACGACCTCGATGCGCCGGCAGGGCACGCCATGGCCGTCGCGCGTCACGACGAGGCCCTCGATGCGACCGGCCTCGCCGTAATGCGCCTCCACCGCGGCGGCCATCGCGGCCGACGCCTTGCCGGCGCCGAGCACGACGAGCCTGCCCGCGGGCAGCGGCGGCAGGTGCGGCGGCACGCAGAGGCGCGGCTGCGCGGCCTCGATGGTCGAGCGGAAGAGCCCTTCGAGGAAGGCGCGCGGCGTCGAAGTCATGCCGCAGACCCTAGCCCCGCGCCGCGCGGCTTGGGAACCGTCACGGCGCCAGCAGCGTCAGCGCGTCGGGCAGCCACGCGATCCGCGACGGCGCCCGGCCGCCTGGATCGCCATCGAGCTGCACCGGCGCGCCGTCGTCGCCGCCGAGCACCACGTGGCGCGCGGCGCGGATCTCGGCGCCGCCCAGCGCCTCCATCCTGCCGGCCCCGAGCGCGACGGCGGCGCGCAGATGGGCGAGCCTGCCCGGCGCGCGCAGCAGCACGAGCTGAAGGCCCGGCCGGTCCAGCCCGGCCTCGGGCGCGAGCATGTACGGACCGCCGTAATGGCGCGCGTTCGCCACGATCGCCGCGGCGACCCGCAGCTTCTCGCCGTCGACCTCGATGTCGTGGAGCCGCGGCCGGCGCCGCGCCAGCACGTGGAGCGCGAAGAGCGCATAGCCGAGGCGGCCGAGGCGGCGCTTGAGGCCGGGCGGCATGCCTGCCACCACCTCGGCGTCGAGCCCGATCCCCGCCATCAGCAGGAAGCGACGCCCGTCGGCGACGCCCAGCCCGGCGCGGAAGCTCCGCCCCGCGGCGACGAGGCCAGCGATCGCATCCGGATCGCGCGGCCAGCCCAGTTCGCAGGCCAGCACGTTCGCGGTGCCGGCCGGCACGAGGCCCATCGGCAGCGCCGCGCCCGCGAGCCCGTTCGCCGCCTCGGCGAGCGTGCCGTCGCCACCGGCGACGAGGAGCGCCGCGCAGCCGCCCGCCTCGTGCACCCGTGCCGCCTCGCGCGCCATCGCCTCGGCGTCGCCGCGCGCGGCCGTGGCCCGCAGCCGCGCGCCGATGCCGCGCCGACCGAGCGCGGCCGCCACGGCGCGCGCCTTCCTTGCGGCGCCTCCGCCAGCCACGGGGTTGAAGATGATCTCGACGACGGCCATGGGGGTACCTTGCCACGGATCGGCGCCGGAGGTGGCGGCGCAGGCGTCGCGGTGCTACGGTCCTCGCGCCGAATTTCAACGGCGCATCAATCACCTGACCGCGGAATGACGAAGCAAGATACCGCCGCACCGGCGGGCCGGGGCATATGGCGCCGCCTGCTCGAGGACCATGTCCGGCCGCACGCCGCCATGCTCGCGCTCGCCATCGCGGCGATGATCGTCGCCGCGGTCGCCACGGCGGCGAATGCGTGGCTGATGGAGCCCGTGCTCGACAAGGTCTTCCTCGAGCGCCGGAAGGACCTGCTCTGGATCATCCCCGGCGCCGTCGTGCTCGCCGCCCTGGTGAAGAGCGCCGCGACCTATGCCCAGTCCGTCATCATGACGAAGGTCGGCCAGGGCATCATCTCGGACATCCAGGCCAGGCTCTTCGACCACCTGCTCGCCGCGGACCTGCAGTTCTTCCACGACAACCCGCCGGGCAAGCTGATCGCGCGCTTCATCAACGACGTCGCCACGCTGCGCGGCGTCATCACCCAGGCGACGACTGGCCTGGTGAAGGACGCAGTGACCGCGGCCTGCCTCGTCGGCCTGCTGTTCTGGCAGGACTGGCAGCTCGCCCTCGTGACCTTCTTCGTCTTTCCGCTCGCGCTCGTGCCCGCGCGGATCCTCGGCCGGCGCATGCGCCGCGTCACCACGGGGGCGCAGGAGCGCGTCGGCGAGCTCTCCGCGCTGCTCGACGAGACCTTCCAGGGCGCGCGCCAGGTCAAGGCCTACGCGATGGAGCCGACCGAGAGCGCCCGCGCGCGCAGCGCGATCGAGAAGCTGCGCCGGCTTTCGGTCAAGAGCGCGCTGACCCGCGCGGCCTCGCACCCGATCATGGAGACGCTGTCGAGCTTCGCGATCGCGGCCGTCATCCTCTATGGCGGCCACCAGGTTGTCGCCGGCAAGACGACGCCCGGCGCGTTCTTCTCGTTCATCACCGCGCTGCTGCTCGCCTACCAGCCCGTGCGCTCGCTCGCGAACCTCAACGTCACCATCCAGGAGGGCCTCGCCGCGGCCGCGCGCGTCTTCGAGCTCCTCGACATGGAGCCCGCGATCCGCGAGACGCCGGGCGCGCGCGCGCTGCCGCCGGTGCGCGGCGACATCGCCTTCGAGGGCGTCGGCTTCGCCTATCCGCAGGGCGGCGTCGTCTTCGACGGGCTCGACCTGCGCATCGAGGCCGGCCGCACCGTCGCCTTCGTGGGGCCTTCCGGGGGCGGGAAGTCGACGCTGCTCAACCTCCTGCCGCGCCTCTTCGACCCGCAGCGCGGCCGCGTCACGATCGACGGCGTCGACGTGCGCGACGCGACGCTTTCCTCGCTGCGCCGGTCGATGGCGCTGGTGAGCCAGGACACCGCGCTGTTCCACGACACGATCCGCGCCAACATCGCCTATGGCCGGCCCGACGCGACCGACGTGGAGATCGAGCGCGCCGCCGCGGTCGCGGGCGCCGCGACCTTCATCTCGGAGTTCCGCGAGGGCTACGCCACGGTCGTCGGCACGCGCGGCGCCAAGCTTTCCGGCGGCCAGCGCCAGCGCATCGCGATCGCCCGCGCGGTGCTCAAGGACGCGCCCATCCTGCTGCTCGACGAGGCGACCTCGGCGCTCGACATCGAGACCGAACGCCAGGTCCAGGCCGCGCTCGCGCCGCTGATGCGCGGGCGCACGACCCTCGTCGTCGCGCACCGCCTCTCGACGATCGTCGACGCGGACCTGATCTGCGTCGTCGATGCGGGACGCATCGTGGAGAGCGGCACGCATGCAGGGCTCCTCGCGCTTGGCGGCGCCTATGCGCGGCTGCACGCCGCCCAGGCCGCGGAGAGCGGCGAGGCCGGCGGGCGGCCATGAACCCGCTCGCGGCCGCGCTGGCGGGCGGGCTCGCGCCGGTGCTGCGCCTGTGGCTCGCGCGCCGCGCGCGGCGCGGCAAGGAGGATCCCGCGCGCCTCGCGGAGCGCCGCGGGATCGCCTCGCTGCCTCGGCCCCAGGGCAAGCTGCTCTGGATCCATGGCGCCTCGGTCGGCGAGGCGCGCTCGGCCCTGCCGCTGCTCGCGCGGATCCTCGACGCATTCCCCGCCGCGCACGCGCTGTTCACCACCGGGACGCTCACCTCGGCGCGCATGCTGGCCGACGCGCTGCCCGCGCGCGCCATGCACCAGTTCGCGCCGCTTGACGTGCCCGCCTGGGCCGGGCGCTTCCTCGACCACTGGCGGCCCGACGCCGCGTTGTGGATCGAGAGCGAGCTCTGGCCCGGCACGCTGTCCGCGCTGGCGCGGCGCGGCGTGCCGGCGGCGCTGGTCAACGCGCGACTGTCTCCCGCGTCCTTCGCGCGCTGGCAGGGCCTGGGCTCCCTGCTGCGCCCGCCGCTCGGCGCCTTCGAGGTCGTGCTCGCGCAATCCGCGGCGGACGCCGCGCGGCTGGCGGCGCTGGGCGCGCGCGCGCCCGCCTGCCTCGGCAACATCAAGTTCGATGCGCCGCTGCTGCCGGCCGACGACGACGCGCGCGCCGCGCTGCAGGCGGCGCTCGCAGGCAGGCCGCGCTGGCTCGCCGCCAGCACGCATCCCGGCGAGGACGAGGTCGTCGCCGAGGCGCATCGCGCGGCGGAGGTCGCCCATCCCGGGCTGGTGACGATCCTCGTGCCGCGCCACGCCGTGCGCGGCGAGGAGGTCGCGGCGCGGCTGCGCGCGGCGGGCCTCGTCGTCGCGCGACGCGGCGCGGGCGAGGCGATCGCGCGCGACACGCAGGTCTATCTCGCGGACACGATGGGCGAGCTCGGCCTGTTCTACCGCCTCGCGCCGCTCGCCTTCGTCGGCAAGTCCTTCGCCGTTGGCGGCGGCCAGAACCCGATCGAGGCCGCCGCGCTCGAGGTCGCGATCCTCTCCGGCCCGATGGTCTCGAACTTCGCCGACGTCTTCGGCCTGCTCGCGGAATCCGGCGGCGCGCGCATCCTCGCCGCGCCCGGCGAGCTCGGCCCCGCCGTCGCCGCGCTGCTCTCCGACGAGGCGACGCGCGCGCGCATGGCCGCCGAGGCCGCGGCGGTGGCCGCCTCGGGGCGCGGCGCGCTCGCGCGCGTCGCCGAGGCGCTGGCGCCGTTGCTGGCGCCGCTCGGCGAGGCCGAGGCGCATGCGCGCGCTTGAGTTCTGGCTGCGCGAATGCTGGCAGGCGCGGCTGCTCGCGCCCGCCGCATGGCTCTATGGCCGCGCGGCGATGCTGCGCGAGCGCCGCGCGCATCCAGTCGCGCCGCCCGTGCCCGTGCTCTGCATCGGCAACCTGACGGCGGGCGGCGCGGGCAAGACGCCGATCGCGATCGCCGCCGCGCGGCTGCTGCGCGAGGCCGGACGCAAGCCCTTCTTCCTTACGCGCGGCCATGGCGGCGCGCTGCGCGGGCCGCTGCGCGTCGATCCCGCGCGCCACGCCGCCGCCGACACCGGGGACGAGCCGCTGCTGCTCGCGCGCGTCGCGCCGACCATCGTCGCGCGCGCGCGCGTCGCCGGCGCGCGCATGGCCGCTGCCCAGGGCGCCAACTGCATCGTCATGGACGACGGGCTGCAGAACCCCTCGCTCGCCAAGACGCTGCGCCTGGTCGTGGTCGATGGCGAGACCGGCTTCGGCAACGGGCGGGCGATGCCGGCGGGGCCGCTGCGCGCGCCGCTGGCGCACGGGCTTTCCCTCGCCGATGGCTTCGCGCTAGTCGGCGAGGACAGTCTCGGCCTCGCCGCGAGCCTCGCCGCGCGCGCGCCGGTGCTGCGCGCGACGCTCGAGCCCTCGGCGGAGGATGCCGCGCGCCTGCGCGGGAGACGCCTCCTGGCCTTCGCGGGCATCGGCAGGCCTGCCAAGTTCTTCGCCACGCTAGAGGCCTGCGGCGCCGAGCTGGTCGGGCGCGAAGGCTTCGCCGACCACCATCCCTATCGCGAGGGCGAGGTCGCCGCGCTGCGCGCGCGCGCCGACGCCGCCGGCGCGACGCTGGCGACGACGGAGAAGGACATGGTGCGCGTCCCGCCCGCGCAGCGCGGCGGCATCCTCGTCCTGCCGGTCGAGGCGCGCTTCGCGCCGGTCGACGCGCTGCATGACTTCATCGGGAGGCGGCTCGATGGCTGACGACGACGCGCGCCCGCTCGCGCGCCGCGCCGGCGACCTCGCGGTGGGCTGGCTCGTGCGCATGCTCTTCGTGGTCCTGCGCGCGCTGGGCCCGGACGCCTCCTCGACGCTCGGCGGCGCCGTCGCGCGGACGATCGGGCCCTTCCTCGGCGCCACGCGCGTCGCCGACGCGAACCTGCGGCGCTTCATGCCGGAGCTCGACGACGACGCGCGGCGGCGCGTCATCCGCGAGGTCTGGGACAATCTCGGGCGCACCGGCGCGGAGTTCCCGCACCTGCGCGTCCTCGCCGCCGAGCGCACCGAACTGGTCGGCGGCGAGGTCTTCGAGCGGATCCTCGCCTCGGGACGAGGCGCGATCTTCTTCTGCGCGCATACCGCGAACTGGGAGATCGCCCCGCCCACGGCACGGCTCCACGGCATCCTCGTCAACGTCGTCTACCGGGCGATGAGCAACCCGCATGTCGACGCCATCGTGCTGCGCGAACGCGGCCTCGGCGCCGACAGCGCCGTCGCCAAGGGCGCGCAAGGTGCGCGCCGCATCGTCACCCTCGCGGCCCAGGGCCGCCACATCGCGGTGCTGCTCGACCAGAAGATGAACGACGGCATCCCGGCGCCCTTCTTCGGCGTCGACGCGATGACCGCCCCCGCGCCTGCGCAGCTGGCGCTGCGCAACGACCTTCCGCTCGTGCCGGTGCGCATCGAGCGCCTCTCCGGCGCGCGCTTCCGCATGACCGTGCACGAGCCGCTGCCGCGGCCCGCGACGGGCGACCGGCGCAGGGACGTCGCGGCGCTCGTCGCCGCGGTGAACTCCACGATCGAGGGCTGGGTGCGCGAGCGGCCCGGCCAATGGCTCTGGCTCCACCGGCGCTGGCCGGCACCCGGGCCAGGCGGGAAGGATGGCGGTCCATGAACGAGCAGTTGGCCCTCTTCGGCGTCCCCGCGGCGGCGGTCGCGGTCGCGGCGCTGCTCGCGCGGCGACGCGCCGGCGCGGATCCGCAGGTCCGCCGCCTGCTCGCGGTCCTGGCCCTCGTCATCCTGCTGTCCGCGCTGTGGTTCGTGCTCGCGCGGCTGCCCGTGCTCAGGCTGCCGGCGACGATCCTCTCCCATGCCTCGATCGCGGCGCGCGCGGCGAGCTTCCTGTGGTGGATCGCGGCGGGCCTTCTCGCCTTCATGGTGGTCGAGCGCTTCGCCTGGGCGGTCTTCGCGCGCCACGGCATGCAGGTGCCAAAGCTGCTGGTCGACGTCGTGCGCGCCGTCGTCGCGGCCTTCGCCACGCTGGGCATGGTGTCCGCGATGTTCGAGGAGACGATCACCGGCCTCATCACCGCCTCGGGCGTCTTCGGCGTCGTCATGGGCCTCGCGCTGCAGAGCACGCTCGCGGACCTGTTCTCGGGCATCGCGCTCAACCTCCAGCGCCCCTTCAGGGTCGGCGACTGGATCCAGGTCGATTCCGGGATCCTCGGAGAGGTCACGGAGATGAACTGGCGCGCCACGCACCTGCGCACGCCGCAGGGCGACACCGCAGTGCTGCCCAACGGCAAGCTCGCCGCGGCGCACGTCACCAACTTCAGCACGCCGACGACGCGCCACCGCTGCGGCATGGCCTTCACGCTGGATGCGCGCG
>VGDA01000075.1 GCA_016869915.1 Alphaproteobacteria bacterium | reverse complement strand
GGCACTTCGCGGCCGGCGTGCGCGAGGGCCATGCCAGCGCTCTGCTCGCCGCGTCGGTGTTCCATTTCGGGACCTTCACCATCGCGGGGGTGAAGGCGAGCCTCGCCGCCGCAGGCATCCCGGTGCGGCCGGTCGGCTGACGCCTCAACTGCCCGCCACGAGCCCCGCGTCGCGCAACCGACCAATCTCCGCGGATGCCAGGCCGAGCACGCCTGCGAGCACCTCCTCCGTGTGCTGGCCGAGCCGCGGCGCGGGCGGCACCGGCGCGCGCGCCTCGCCGCCATAGCTCGCCGCCGAGCCCGGCGTGAGGTGGCGCGCGCCGCTCGGATGCGCGACCTCCTCGAAGACGGGATTGGAAGTCGACAGCGCCGGCTCCTCGGCTAGCGCCTGCGCGACGCTGCGATAGGCGGACCATGTCGCGCCCGCCTCGTCGAGCCGCGCGCCCAGCGTCGCGAGGTCGAGCCGCGCGACAAGCGGCGCGAGGATCGCCGCGATCGCTTCGCGATGCACGAAGCGCGCGCCCTCGTCCAGCGCGAAATCGGCGCCGGTGCGCGCCTGCAGCGCGGCGATCGCGTCCGCCGCGCCCAGCGCCGCGACGATGGCCGCCCATTGACGAGCCGTGAGCCCGACCAGCATCACGCGCCGCCCATCCGCGGTCGCGAAGTCGCGGCCAAAGGCGCCGAAGAGGTCGTTGCCGACGCGCGGCCGGTCCGCGCCCGACAGCGTCACCTCCGCGACTTGGCCCAGCCGCGCGAGCGTCGAGAAGGCGACGTCGGAGAGCGGCAGCACGACCTGCGCGCCCTCGCCCGTGGCTGCGCGGCGGCGCTCGGCCGCGAGCAGGTTGGTCGCGGCGAGCGCGCCCGCGACGAGGTCCCAGGCGGGCAGCACGTGGTTCACGGGCCCGGTTGCGTCCGCAGGCCCGGTCATCATCGGGTAGCCCGTCGCGGCGTTGACGGTGTAGTCGACGGCCTGCGTGCCGTCCGCCCATCCGCTCACGCGCACGGACACGAGGTCGGGTCGCCGCGCCGCGATCGCGCCATGCGACAGCGCGCCGCGATCGGGAAGGTTGGTGACGAAGAGGCCGATGCGCGCGACCAGCTCCGCCGCGAGCTCGCGGCCCTCGGGGCGCGCGATGTCGATCGCGACCGAGCGCTTGCCCTTGTTGAGTCCTTCCCAGTAGAGGCTCGCGCCCGATGGCGCGAGCGGCCAGCGCGTGCGATCAGGCCCGCCTCCGACGGGATCGATGCGCACGACGTCGGCGCCGAGCTCGCGCAGGTAGAGCGCGCCGGTGGGCGCGGCGATGAAGCTCGCGATCTCGGCGACGCGCATGCCCTGGAGGATCTGGTACATGCGCGAAGGCTAGGAGCGCGCGCCGTCGGCGCGCAACCAGGTCTTCACAGCGCTATGGACGCGACGCGGGCGATGGTCCAGTCTGCGAAACGCTTCCGCATCCGGAAAAGAAAGATGGACGATCGCATCGGATCGCAGCCAAGCGCGGTGATCGACCGCCTCTACGAGGTGATCGAGTCGCGTCGCGACGCCGACCCATCCACCTCGCACACCGCGAAGCTCTTCGCGAAGGGCACGCGCAAGATCGCGCAGAAGGCGGGCGAGGAGGCGGTCGAGCTCGTGATCGAGGCTGTGCGCGGCAAGCGCGAGCGCATCGTGGAGGAAAGCGCCGACCTGATGTATCACCTGCTCGTGCTGTGGGCCGACGCGCATGTGCGCCCGCAGGAGGTGTGGCAGGAACTGATGCGGCGCGAGGGCATGTCGGGCGTCGCCGAGAAGGCCGCGCGCGGCGAGGGATGACGACGATGGCCTATGACCAGGGAAACGTCTTCGCACGAATCCTGCGCGGCGAGATCCCGTGCCGGAAGGTCCACGAGGACGCGCATGTCCTCGCCTTCCACGACATCCAGCCGCAGGCGCCGGTCCACGTCCTCGTGATCCCGCGCGGTGCCTACGCGTCCTGGGACGATTTCCACGAGAAGGCTAGCGACGCCGAGCAGGCCGCGCTCATGCGCGCCGTCGGCACCGTGGCGCGCATCACCGGCGTCGCGGCCACCGGCTATCGCGTGATCTCGAATTGTGGCTCCGACGGGAACCAGGAGGTGCAGCACCTGCATCTCCATGTGCTCGGCGGGCGCCCTATGGGACGAATGGTGGCGAGGACGGAGTAGGGTCCTCCTCGCCGCTTGGGTGTCCGCGCCTCGGCGCGACCACCCGTCCCCCCTTGGCAGCGAGGGGGGACTTCGCCAACGGAACCCCCTTCCCGCGACAGCGGGAAGGGGCGTTCTAGGCGGGCTTCGTCTTCTTCTTCCAGGCGCAGAGGTCCGCCACGACGCAGGACGGGCAGTCCGGCTTGCGTGCCTTGCAGGCATAGCGCCCGTGCAGGATCAGCCAGTGATGCGCGTGCTGCCGGTAGAGGTCCGGCGTCGCCCTGTCGAGCTTGCGCTCGACCGCCTCCGGCGTGCGGCCGCGCGCGAGGCCGGTGCGGTTGCCGACGCGGAAGACATGCGTGTCCACCGCGATCGTCGACTCGCCGAAGGCGATGTTGAGCACGACGTTCGCCGTCTTGCGCCCGACGCCGGGCAGCGCCTCGAGCGCCTCCCGCTCGCGCGGCACCTCCCCGCCATGCGCCTCGACCAGGATGCGCGACAGCGCCATCACGTTCCGGGCCTTGGCGTTGAACAGGCCGATGGTCCGGACATGGCCGCGCAGGCCCTCCTCGCCGAGCGCGAGCATCTGCGCGGGCGTCGACACCACGCGGAACAGCCCGGCCGTCGCCCGGTTGACGCCCGCGTCGGTCGCTTGCGCGGAGAGCACGACGGCGACGAGCAGCTGGTAGGCGTTGGAATGGACGAGCTCGGTGCGCGGCTCTGGATTGGCCTCGGCGAGGCGGCGATAGAACTCGGCGACGTCGGCGGGCTTCATGCGCGCGTCATAGCCGAGCGCGGCGCCGGCCGGAAGGACCTGACGGGCGAGGCGCCGCGCGCTAGGTATTGCCCATGCACACGCCGCAGGCGCCGGCCGCGCAGCCCTTGCTCGAGCTGGTCCTGACCCCGCATCGCAGCCTGCCCCGCAGGGGCTTCGCCGCCCTGATGGCGGTGCTGCTCCTGTTCAACCTCGTCGCCGGCCTCGTCTTCCTGCTCATCGGCGCTTGGCCCGTGATCGGCTTCCTCGGCCTCGACGTGCTGCTCGTCTGGCTCGCATTCCGCATGAACTACGCGCGCGCGCGGCAGTCCGAGCGCATCGTGCTCCATGCCGACAGGATGTCGATCTGGCGGCGCGACCACTGGGGCCGCGAGCAGCTGCTCGAGCTCCAGCCCTACTGGCTCAGGGTCCGCGTGGTGCGCCACCAGGGCGAGGTCGCGCGCGTCCTGCTGGCGAGCCACGGCCGCCGCCACGCGATCGGCCAGTTCCTGGCGCCGGACGAGCGCGAGCGCCTGGCTCTGCACCTTGACGACGTGCTGGTGGCGCTGCGCGAAGGCCGGCCGCTGCCCGCGCCGCCGCCGCATCCCGCGCCGGCGATGACGTTCACCGCCTGACGCGCGCCGGCGTCAGAGCCCGAGGACGTCCTTCATGCCATAGAGTCCCGGCTTGCGGCCCGCGAGCCAGAGCGCCGCGCGCACCGCCCCGCTCGCGTAGATGCCGCGCCCATGGGCCTTGTGCACGAGCTCCACGCGGTCGGCCGCGCCGCAGAACATGACCGAGTGGTCGCCGACCTCGCCGCCGCCGCGCGCGACGGAGAAGCCTATCGTGCCTTCCTTGCGAGGGCCGGTATGCCCATCTCGCGCGCGCACGCCGTGGCTAGTGAGGTCGACGCCGCGTCCGCGCGCCGCCGCGTGGCCGAGGCCGAGCGCGGTGCCCGAGGGGGCGTCGATCTTGTGGCGATGGTGGATCTCGAAGATCTCGATGTCGTAGTCGGGCCCCAGCGTCGCCGCGACGCGCTCGGTCAGCGCCATCAGCAGGTTGACCGCGAGGCTCATGTTCGGCGCCTTGACGATCGGCGCGCGCGCGGCGGCCTCGGCGAGCGCGCGCTCGTCCTGCGCGCCGAAGCCGGTCGTGCCTATGACGAGGCCCTTGCCCGCCGCCGCGGCGAGGCGCGCATGCGCGACGCTCGCCGCCGGCACGGTGAAGTCGATGACGACGTCGCTCGCGGCGAACAGCGCGGCGGCGTCGTCGCCGATGCGCGTGTTGGTCGGGCCGCAGCCTGCGAGCTCTCCCGGATCCCTGCCAAGCGCTGCGCTGCCCGGGGCCTCCGTGCCGCCGGCGAGCGCCGCGTCGCGCGTCGCGGCCACCTCGCGCACCAGCATCTGGCCCATGCGACCCGCCGCCCCGACAATCCCGATGCGTGCCGTCATGGTCTCCTCCCCCTCGTGGACCGGCGCGCACTCAGTCGCGCAGGTCGTCCCACAATTCCTTGACCTTGCTGAAGAAGCCAGCGGATTCCGGGCTGGTCTTCTCCGCCGTGCCGGCCTTCTCGAACTCGCGCAGCAATTCCTGCTGGCGCTTGGTCAGGTTCAAGGGCGTCTCGATCACCGTCTCGACGAAGAGGTCGCCGCGCTGCTGGCTGCGCAGCACCGCCATGCCCTTGCCGCGCAGCCGGAAGGCCTGGCCTGACTGGGTGCCGGCGGGGATGTTGACCCGCGAGCGCGAGCCGTCGATCGACGGCACCTCGATCGCGCCGCCCAGAGCCGCGGTCGTCATCGGTATCGGCACGCGCACGTGCAGTTCGTTGCCGTCGCGCCGGAACAGGTTGTGCGACGCGACCGACAGGAAGATGTAGAGGTCGCCCGCCGGCCCGCCGCGCGAGCCCGCCTCGCCCTCGCCCGCGAGCCTGATGCGCGTGCCGTCATCGACGCCGGCGGGGATCGAGACGCTGAGGCTGCGCTCGCGGCGCACCCTGCCCTCGCCCGAGCAGGCGCGGCAGGGCTTGTCGATCGTCTGGCCGCGGCCGGCGCAGGTCGGGCAGCCGCGCTCGACGGTGAAGAAGCCCTGCTGGCTGCGCACCTTGCCGTGGCCGCGGCAGGTCGTGCAGGTGACCGGCTTGGCACCCTTCTCCGCGCCGCTGCCGCCGCAGGCCTCGCAGCCGCCGAGGCTGGCCACGCGGATCGTCGACTGCTTGCCGCGATGCGCGTCCTCGAGCGTGATCTCCATGTTGTAGCGCAGGTCGGCGCCGCGGCCCGCGCCGCCGCCGCCGCGCCGGCCGCCCATGAACTCGCCGAACATCTCGTCGAAGATGTCGGCGAAGCCGCCGCCGCCGCCGAAATTGAACTCGAAGCCGCCATTGCCGCCGGGCCGCGCGCCGCCGCTCTGCTCGAAGGCCGCATGGCCGAAGCGGTCATAGGCGGCGCGCTTCTGCTCGTCCTTGAGGACGTCGTAGGCCTCGTTGACCTCGCGGAACTTCTGTTCCGCCGACGCATCTCCCGGGTTGCGGTCCGGGTGGTGCTGCATCGCGAGCTTGCGGAAGGCCTTCTTGAGGTCGTCGGCGCCCGCATCCTTCGCGACGCCGAGCACCTCGTAGAAATCGCGTTTGGCCATGTTCGTCCCGGTCGCGTCGTCCTGGGTCCCTCAATGGAAGCGGCGCGAGAGCCTTCGCCGTCGCGCCGCCGCCGCCTTCCTTGTCCGTCGCGCCGCCTTCAGTTCGGCTTGCGCCCGCCCTTCTTGTCGTCGACTTCCTCGAAGGTGGCGTCGACAACCTTCTCGTCCTTCTGGGGACCGGCGCCGGACTCCGGGCCGGAGGTGTCGGCCGCCTCGGCCTGGCTCGCCTTGTACATCGCCTCGCCGAGCTTCATCGCGGATTGCTGCAGCGCCTGGGTCCTGGATTGGATCGCGTCGGCATCCTCGCCCGCCATGGCCTCCTTGAGCGCCGCGACGTCGGCCTCGACCGCCGACTTCTCGGCGGGCGACAGCTTCTCGCCGTGCTCCTTGAGGTTCTTCTCGATGTCGTGGATCGAGGCGTCGGCGCGGTTGCGCGCCTCGACGAGTTCGCGCTTGCGCTTGTCGGCCGCGGCGTTCGCCTCGGCGTCCTTGACCATCTTGTCGATGTCCGCGTCGCTGAGGCCACCCGAGGCCTGGATCTTGATCTGCTGCTCCTTGCCCGTGCCCTTGTCCTTGGCGCTGACATTGACGATGCCGTTGGCGTCGATGTCGAAGGTGACCTCGATCTGCGGCATGCCGCGCGGCGCGGGCGGGATGCCGACGAGGTCGAACTGGCCGAGGACCTTGTTGTCGGCCGCCATCTCGCGCTCGCCCTGGAACACCCGGATCGTGACGGCGGTCTGCGCGTCCTCGGCCGTCGAGAAGACCTGCGACTTGCGCGTCGGGATGGTGGTGTTGCGGTCGATCAGGCGCGTGAACACGCCGCCCAGCGTCTCGATGCCGAGCGAGAGCGGGGTCACGTCGAGCAGCAGGACGTCCTTGACCTCGCCCTTGAGCACGCCGGCCTGGATCGCCGCGCCGATCGCGACGACCTCGTCGGGGTTGACGCCGCGATGCGGCTCGCGCCCGAAGAACTGCTTCACCGTCTCGATGACCTTCGGCATGCGCGTCATGCCGCCGACGAGCACGACCTCGTCGATCTCGGAGGCCTTGAGGTTCGCGTCCTTGAGCGCGGCGCGGCAGGGCTCGACCGTCTTTTGGATCAGGTGGTCGACCAGGCTCTCGAGCTTGGCGCGCGTGAGCTTGATGTTGAGGTGCTTCGGCCCGGTCGCGTCGGCGGTGATGAAGGGCAGGTTCACCTCGGTCTGGACCGCGGAGCTGAGCTCGATCTTCGCCTTTTCGGCGGCCTCCTTGAGGCGTTGCAGGGCGAGGCGGTCGCCGCGCAGGTCGATGCCCTGTTCCTTCTTGAACTCGGCCGCGAGGTAGTCGATGACCGCGCTGTCGAAGTCCTCGCCGCCGAGGAACGTGTCGCCGTTGGTCGACTTCACCTCGAAGACGCCGTCGCCGATCTCGAGCACCGAGACGTCGAAGGTGCCGCCGCCGAGGTCGTAGACGGCGATCGTGCCGGACTTCTTCTTCTCGAGGCCGTAGGCGAGTGCGGCCGCCGTCGGCTCGTTGATGATGCGCAGCACCTCGAGGCCCGCGATCTTTCCGGCATCCTTGGTGGCCTGGCGCTGGGCGTCGTTGAAGTAGGCGGGCACGGTGATGACGGCCTGGGTGACGGCCTCGCCGAGATAGGCTTCGGCCGTCTCCTTCATCTTCTGCAGCGTGAAGGCGGAGACCTGGGAGGGTGCGTAGCGCTGGCCGCGCGCCTCGACCCAGGCGTCGCCGTTGTCGGCCTTGGCTATCTTGTAGGGGACGAGGCCCTTGTCCTTGGCGACCATCGGGTCGTCGAAGCGGCGTCCGATCAGGCGCTTGATCGCGAAGAGCGTGTTCTCGGGGTTGGTCACCGCCTGGCGCTTGGCGGCCTGCCCGACCAGCCGCTCGCCGTTCTCGGCGAAGGCGACGATCGATGGCGTCGTGTTGGCGCCTTCCGCGTTGGGGATGACCTTGGGCTGGGCGCCCTCCATCACGGCGACGCAGGAATTCGTCGTGCCGAGATCGATGCCGATGACCTTGCTCATGTTTCTCGTCCTTCCTTGTGCGGCGGGTCGCATGCCGGGGCCCCGCGCGGGCACCCCAGACCTGACCCCCGGAAAGCCGCCGGCCGGCGCGCTCCATGCGCGACGACTGCAGCGAGGGTTGGTTTTCGCGCGCTATATAGGAGGCACCCCCGGGGGCCGCAACAGTCACCACCAGCGCCCCGCCCGGAAAAGAATCAGTTTTAGTCAATTGAATCTTCACCCTTGCGTTGCGCTTTCCTTGACTCCTAGAGGCCAGGGGCATTTAATAAGTAATCGCCAGCAGGAGGTTTTCGTCAGGTCGACAGAAGGTCGACGAAAGGACGACAGCTATGAATACCCCTCGCCTCTCCGACATAATGCCAGCGACCGCGTTGAACAACACGCCGGCTGGCATGAAGCCAATGGCCACCGAGCGGCCGCAGGTGCCGGCGACCCGTGAATCCTCGCAGGGGGGCTCTGGCGTTCCGGACTCGGCCCGTCGTCGCGTCGACGAGGAGCGCCAGCGGATCGATCCCTTCAGCAGCGCCGACGAGGACGCGCGGCGCGCCGAGGCCCAGGCCCGCAGCGAGCCCCGTTTCTCCAAGCGCGTCGGCTATTTCGACGGCTCCACCATCATCTTCGTCGACCTCGTCGACCAGAAGACCCAGCGCGAGCTCCTGCGCATCTTCGGACCGAGCCAGCCCCCCCAAGGGGGACCCGAAGGATCCCGAGGAGGCCAGCCGCGCCTACGAGACCGCCTCGGGCAATAGGCGGCGCGAGCAGTCGACGGGCCTCAGCGCCTGATCTTCGCCGGCGCGCCAGCGCCGTTCCATCCGACGAACCGGCCGGAACCCCGGGTTCCGGCCGCTCGCGTTCCCGGGGACCGCCGGCGCGATCACGCAATCGTGTCGACCGTGGATCCACCCGCCCCGCCCTGCGCCGGAGGCCTCGCGACCACCACCAGCGCTGGCCGCAGGATGCGGCCATGCAGCGTGTAGCCCGCCTGCACGACCTGCATGACCGTGCCAGGCGCGTGGTCGGCGCTCTCGGCCTGCGCGATCGCCTGGTGCAGGTTGTGGTCGAAGGCCTCGCCCGCGGGCACTACCCGCCTCACCCCGTTGCGGTCGAGGATCGCCATGAACTCGCGCTCGGTCAGTTCGACGCCCTGCGCGAACTGGTCTAGCCCGGAATCGCCGGCGCGCGCCGCGGGTGTCAGGGCCTCTAGCGCGCGGCGGAGATTGTCGACGACGCTGGTGAGCTCGCGCGCGAAGGACGAGAGGGCGAATTTCTCGCGCTCCTCGGCGTCGCGCTGCACGCGCCTGCGGGTGTTCTCCGCCTCCGCCACCGCGCGCAGCGCCTGGTCCCTGAGCCTCGCCCTCTCGGCATCCGCCTCGGCGAGCTGCGCCTCGAGCGCTGCGATGCGCTGCGCCGCCTCGTCGCCAGCCTGGGCGGCGGAAGCCTGCGCGTCGCCGGGCGCCGCTCCCGCGCCCGTGCCGGTTGGATCCTGGGTCGTCATGTCGGGTGCTCCCGTGTGCCTTGCCGCGTTCAGCCGATGAGGCGGCCTATCACGCGCGCCGTGTAGTCCACCATCGGGATCA
This sequence comes from Alphaproteobacteria bacterium, assembly GCA_016869915.1. Classification (GTDB taxonomy): domain Bacteria; phylum Pseudomonadota; class Alphaproteobacteria; order CACIAM-22H2; family CACIAM-22H2; genus CAIOSQ01. The sequence goes on along the minus strand of VGDA01000075.1, from coordinate 1,793 downwards.
CGCGCGCGTAGTTGAGCCTCTGCGGCCCTATGACGCCGATGGCGCCGACGATCTCCGAGCGGCCGTTGCGGTACGGCGCGATCACCATCGAGCAGCCCGCGAGGTCGAAGAGCGCGTTGTCGGCGCCGATGAAGATCCTGACGCCGTCGGCGCCTTGCGCCGCCTCGAGCAGCCGGACCATCGTCTCGCGCGTCTCGAGCGCCTCGAACAGCATGCGGATCCGCTCGAGGTCCTCGATCGCGTTGACGTCCTCGAGCAGCCGCGCCTGGCCGCGCACGATCAGCGAGCCCGTGCGCGAGTCGCCCGTCCATGTCGCGAGCCCCGCCTCCACCACGCGCCCGGCGAGTTCGTCGAGCGCCGCGCGATGGTCCGCCAGTTCCTGCAGCACGTCCATCCGCGCCTCGCCGAGCGTGCGCCCGGCGAGGCGCGCGCTCAGGAAGTTGCTGGCCTGGGCAAGCTGCGAGGGCGTCAGGCCGGGCGGCACCTCGATGACGCGGTTCTCGACCAGGCCGCTGACCGTGACCAGCACGACGAGCGCGCGGCCTGGGCCGAGGTTCACGAACTCGACATGCTTGAGCGCCTCGTCGCCCTTGGGCGCGATCACGAGGCTGGCGCAGCGCGAGAGGCCCGCGACGGCGGCGGAGGCCTCCTGCAGCGCCTGCGGCAGCGAACGCCCGGCGGCGGCGCATTGCGCGTCTATCGCCGCGCGCTCCTCCTCGCCGAGCGCGCCGAGCTCGAGCAGGCCGTCGACGAAGAGACGCAGGCCGACGGCCGTCGGCAGGCGGCCGGCCGAGGTATGCGGCGCGTAGAGCAGGCCGAGCTCCTGCAGGTCCGCCATGACGTTGCGGATGGTCGCGGGCGAGAGCGACGCGCCGAGCCTGCGCGCGAGCGTGCGCGAGCCGACCGGCTCGCCGGTCGCTACGTAGGTCTCCACGATTTCCCGGAAGACCTCGCGGCTGCGCTCGTTCAGCGCCGCGATCGTCGCCTGGGTCTGCGCCGGGTGCAGCAATCCGCCGGGCTTGACCATGTTCATGCGAGCGAATCTAGGAACCGGCCGCGCGGGCGTCAACGCGAGGCGGCGGCTATGGACTTTGCGCGGCCGCCTCTCTAAGCGTGGGCGCGCAACATCCCTCCAGAGACAAGCGGAACCAGCATGCGCCCCTCGGGCCGTTCGGCCGACCAGCTTCGCGACGTCCGGCTCGAGCCGGGCTTCTCCCGCCATGCCGAGGGGTCCTGCCTCGCGCGCTTCGGCGACACGCATGTCCTGTGCACCGCGAGCGTCGAGGAGAAGGTCCCGCCCTTCCTGCGCAACAGCGGCAAGGGCTGGATCACCGCCGAGTACGGCATGCTGCCGCGCTCCACGCACACGCGCACCGACCGCGAGGCCGCGCGCGGCAAGCAGTCCGGCCGCACCCTCGAGATCCAGCGCCTGATCGGCCGCAGCCTGCGCGCCTGCGTCGACCTCGGCGCGCTGGGCGAGCGCCAGGTCAAGATCGACTGCGACGTGCTGCAGGCCGATGGCGGCACGCGCACCGCGGCGATCACCGGCGCCTGGGTGGCGCTGCACCAGGCCGTCTCGCGGATGCTCAAGTCGGGGCAGGTCGCGCGCTCGCCGCTGGTCGGCCAGGTCGCGGCGGTATCCTGCGGCATCTTCGCGGGCGTGCCGGTGCTCGACCTCGACTACGACGAGGATTCGAAGGCCGAAGCCGACGCGAATTTCGTGCTCGCCTCGGATGGAAGGATCATCGAGGTCCAGGGCACGGCCGAGGGCGCGCCTTTCTCGCAGGAGGATT
>VGDA01000074.1 GCA_016869915.1 Alphaproteobacteria bacterium | reverse complement strand
GCCAGGTGATCATCTCGAAGGCCTCGTCGAGCGTGCCGACGCCGCCCGGCAGGACGAAGAAGACGTCGGAGAGCTCGGCCATGACCTGCTTGCGCGCGGCGAGGCTGTCGACGATCCGCAGGTCGGCGAGGCGCGTCTCGGCGCGCTCGCGCTCGACGAGGTGGCGCGGCATCACGCCGACGACGTCTCCGCCGCCGTCGAGCGCGGCATGCGCCGCCGCGCCCATCAGGCCGCGGCCCGAGCCGCCATAGACGAGGCGGAAGCCGCGCGCGGCGCAGAGCCGGCCGAACTCCGCAGCGGCCGCGCGATACGCGTCCGGCAGCCCGTCCGAGGCCGAGCAGAAGAGGCCGATCGCGAGCCCGGCGGCCAAGCGCTCAGCCCCGCGCCACCGGCTCGAACTCGACGTCGAGGCCGATGTCGACCGCGACCGCGCCCTGGGTGATGCGGCCGACCGAGATGAAGTCGACGCCGGTCTCTGCGATCGGGCGGATCGTGTCGAGGTTGACGCCGCCCGAGGCCTCGGTGAGGCATCGTCCCGCGACGATGGCGAGCGCCTCGCGCAGGACCGGCGGCTTCATGTTGTCGAGCAGCAGGATGTCGGCGCCGGCATCGGTGGCCTCGCGCACCTGGTCGAGCGTGTCGCATTCCACCTCGACCTTGGTCAGCAGCGGCACCACCGCCTTGGCGCGCGCAATCGCGGCGGAAAGGCTGCCGAAGACCGCGATGTGGTTGTCCTTGACCAGGATGCCGCCATCGAGGCGCAGGCGGTGGTTGCGCGCGCCGCCGATCGTGGTCGCGTGCTTCTCGAACATGCGCAGGCCGGGCGTGGTCTTGCGCGTGTCGACCAGCACAGCCTTCGTGCCGGCGATCGCGTCGACGTAGCGGCGCGTCAGCGTCGCGATGCCCGACATGTGCTGCATCAGGTTGAGGGCCGTGCGCTCGGCGGTGAGGATCCCGCGCGCGCGTCCCTTGATCGCGCAGATCACGTCGCCCCTGGACATGCGCTGGCCGTCGCGCGCGTTCACCTCGATCTCGCCATCGGGGGCGTAGCGGCGCAGCGCCGCGAGCGCGGGCTCGACGCCGGCGAGCACGAAGGCCTCGCGCGCGCGGAACTCGAAGCGGCCGCGTGCGTCCTCCGGGATCAGCCAGTTCGAGGTGAGGTCGAAGAGCCCGACATCCTCCGCGAGGAAACGGTCCACGCTCTCCTGCATGCGGATCGGATCGAGCATCGCGGCATTCTCCCCGTCGCGGTCCCTGCGCCGGACGTCCCGGCGGGGCTCGGGGGAGATTGTTAGTGTACGTGCGACCGGATGCAAGCGGATCCGGCGGGACGGCCGGCGGCATGGCGGGCGGGCCGGGTTCCGGCTAGTTTCCGGCGCGTCCGCCCGGCGGCGGGAATCGATCGAGACCAGAGGAGAAGAGCGATGGCGAAGGCGATGCGGATGCACGAGGTCGGCGGTCCCGAGGTGCTGCGCTGGGAGGACGTCGACGTCCCCGCGCCGAAGCAGGGCGAGGCGCTGGTCCGCCACACCGCGGTCGGCCTCAACTACATCGACACCTACCACCGCTCCGGCCTCTACCCCGTGCCGATGCCAGCGATCATCGGCAGCGAGGGCGCCGGCATGGTCGAGGCGGTGGGCCCGGGCGTCACCGAGGTCGCGGTCGGCGACCGCGTCGCCTACGGCAACGCCCCGATCGGCGCCTACGCGCAGAAGCGCACGCTGCCCGCCCATCGCCTCCTGAAGCTCCCGGCCGGCATCTCCGACCAGCAGGCCGCGTCGATGATGCTCAAGGGCATGACCGCGCAGTACCTCGTCCGCCGCACCTACCGCGTGAAGGCCGGCGAGACCGTGCTGGTCCACGCCGCGGCGGGCGGCGTCGGCCTCATCATGTGCCAGTGGCTGCGCCATCTCGGCGCGACGGTGATCGGCACGGTGGGCGACAAGGCCAAGGGCGAGCTCGCGCGCAAGCACGGCGCCGACCACGTGATCCTCTACCGCGAGGAGGATTTCGCGGCGCGGGTGAAGGAGATCACCGGCGGCAGGATGGTCCCCGTCGTGTACGACGGCGTCGGCAAGGACACCTGGGACAAGTCGCTCGACTGCCTCCAGCCGCGCGGACTGATGGTGAGCTACGGCAACGCCTCGGGCGCGGTGCCGCCGATCAACATCGGCGTCCTCAACGCCAAGGGATCGCTCTACGTCACGCGGCCGTCGCTCAACGGCTATGTGTCGAAGCGCGACGAACTGGTGGAGACGGCGAACGACCTGTTCGACGTCGTGCTCAAGGGCGCGGTGCGGATCGAGATCAACCAGTCCTACGCGCTCAGCGACGCCGCGCAGGCGCATCGCGACCTCGAGGGGCGCAAGACTACCGGCTCGACGGTGCTGACGCCGTGAGCGACGAGGCGGCGCGCGGGCCGAGGGCGCCCGCCTTCGACCCGCGCGCGCTTCCGGAGAGCAACGCGACGGCCTACCCGCCGCCCCTGCGCGACGCCAACATGATGCGCTGGAACCGCAGGATCTCGCGCCATGCGGGGCTGCGGAACTTCGCGGTCAACCTCACGCGCATCGCGCCGGGCGGGCAGTCCTCCTACCGCCACGCGCATTCGCGCCACGACGAATTCGTCTATGTCCTGCGCGGCGAGGCAGTGCTCGAGACCGATGCCGGCGAGCAGGTGCTCTCGGCGGGCATGTGCGCGGGCTTCACCGCGGGCAGCGGCGACGCGCATCGCTTCCTCAACCGCTCGGCCGAGGACGTCGAGCTGCTGGTGGTGGGCGACGTCTTCCCGGGCGACGAGGTCAGCTACCCGGACGTCGACATGCAGGGGCGGTTGCAGGAGGACGGCTCGTTCCGCATCCTGCACAAGGACGGCACGCCCTACTGAGCCCTCGCCCGGCGATTCCGGGCCCCCGAAAGGGAAAGGGCCCCCCCGCCTCTGGCGGGAACGGGCCCCTTGCCCGTCGGTTCGGCGCCGCGACCCTACATCGCGGCCCCGTCCCGGCGCGGAGGCGTCAGACCGCCTCCTTGAGCTCCTTGGCGGCGCGGAAGGCGACCCTCTTGCTCGCCTTGATCTTGATCTCCGCGCCGGTGGCCGGGTTGCGGCCCATGCGCGCGGCGCGCTTGCGCACCGAGAAGATGCCGAGGCCCGGGATGCGGACCTTCGTGCCCTTCGTGATGTGCTTGGTCAGCGAGGCCAGAAACGCGTCGAGCGTCTCGGCCATCTCCTTCTTCGACTTGCCGTGCTTGTCGGCGAGGTCGGCGGAGATCTGCTTCAGGGAAACCGTGGGGATCTTGGCAGCGGCCATGGGCGCTCCTTTTCGATGAGTTTTCAGGACCGAGCGAATCGATCCTTTCGCCGGTGTGCGCGAGTTCGCCGCGGTTTTCAAGCCCTTTTCGGGACGCGACAGCCGGAAAGCACCGTCGAATCGGGCTTCCCGGCGCATGCCGCGGATCAGACGCCGGCGAGCCGGCGCATCGCGTCCGCGACGCCAGGCGCGGCGACGAGCACGGGATTGCCCTTCGCGAGGCCATCGCCCGCGAAGAAGTCGTTCGTCCACGCGCCGGCCTCGCGCGCGATCACGAGGCCTGCCGCGACGTCCCAGCTGTTGATGTGCGCCTCGCAATAGGCATCGGTGCGGCCATCGGCGACATAGGCGATGCCGAGCGCGCCCGAGGCGGCGCGCTTGGCGTTGGCGCCCGCCTCCATCACGCCGCGCACGACGTCGATATAGTCCGACGCGGGGCGGCGCGACGACCAGCCGACCTCGATCGTGGCCCTGCGCATGTCCGCGGTGTCGCTGGCGCGGATCGCGCGGCCGTTGCGCGTCGCGCCACCGCCGCGCCGCGCGAGGTAGAGCTCGTCGGCCGCCGGCATGTAGATCGCACCGATCTCCGGCACGCCCGCGCGCATGAAGCCGATCGACACGCACCAGTGCGGCTCGCCGCGCGCGAAATTGGCCGTGCCGTCGATCGGGTCGACGATCCACAGCCGCTCCGCGGCCTCGCCGCCGCCCTCCTCGCCCAGCACCGCGTCGCCGGGGAAGGCCTCGGCGACGCGCTTGCGCAGCAGCGCCTCGACCGCGCCGTCGGCGACGGTGAGGAAGTCCTGCGCGCCCTTCATGGTGACGCCCAGCGAGTCGCGGTCCTCGAAGTGGCGCAGGGCGAGCGCGCCCGCCTCGAGCGCGAGCCCGCCCATGGCGAGGAAGCGCTGCGCGATCTCGGTGTCGGTGTCGACCATGTCCTGTCTCCGCCTCGTGTGCGTGGGCCGCCCTTATGCACCATGGCGGCGACGCGGGGGAGCGGGATCAGGCGGCGTGCGAGCCCTCGGCGCGCAGGCAGCGCGCGGCGTGGCCGCCGCCGAGCGCGCGCGGCGGCGGCACGGCCTCCCCGCATTCGGCCATCGCCTGCGCGCAACGTGGCGCGAAGGCGCAGCCGGCGGGCAGGCGCGCGAGGTCGGGCGGCGCGCCGGGGATCGCGTCGAGCCGCGTGCCCCGCGGCGCGCCGCGCGCGCGGCTGGCGAGCAGCCCGGCGGTATAGGGATGGCGCGGCGTGCGCACGACGTCGCGCGCCGTGCCCTCCTCGACGACGCGGCCCGCGTACATCACGGCGATGCGGTCCGAGGTCTCCACCGCGACGCCGATGTCGTGGGTGACGAAGATCATCGCCATGCCCAGCTCCGCCTGCAGCTCGCGCAGCAGCAGCAGGATCTGGATCTGCACCGTGGCGTCGAGCGCGGTCGTCGGCTCGTCGGCGAGCAGCAGCCGCGGCCGGCAGGACAGCGCGAGCGCGATCATCGCGCGCTGGCGCATGCCGCCGGACATCTCGTGCGGGTAGGCGTCGAGCCGCCGCGCCGCGCCCGGGATGCGCACGCGCTCGAGCATCTCCAGCGCGCGGCGGCGCGCGCCGGCGCGGTCAACGCCCTCGTGGCGGCGCACCGTCTCGGCGATCTGCTCGCCGATGGTGAAGACCGGGTCGAAGGCGAGCATCGGCTCCTGGAAGACCATCGCCACGCTGCGGCCGCGATGGTCCTCGAGCCGGCGCGCGTCCATCGCCAGCACGTCCTCGCCCGCGAAGAGGATGCGCCCGCCGATGCGCGCGCGGCGCGGCGGCAGCAGGCGCATGAGGCTGCGCAGCGTCACGCTCTTGCCCGAGCCGGACTCGCCGAGCAGCCCCAGCGTCTCGCCCTCGGCGAGCGCGAGGTCGACGCCGTTGACGGCGTGGACGACGCGCTCGCGCGCCTCGAACCGGACGGTCAGGTCCTCGACGCGGACGAGGGCGGGCTTCATCCGGGGACCCGGCGGTGCCAGTCCGTCGCCTGCTGGTAGGCGTGGCCCGCGGCGAAGAGCGTCGCCTCGTCGAAGGCGCGGCCGACCAGCTGGAACCCGACCGGCAGCCCGTTGGCCGCGAAGCCCGCGGGCACGGAGAGTCCGGGCAGGCCGAGATAGTTGATGCAGCGCGTGAACTTCGTGAAGCGGCCGAGCCTGGCGCCGAGGTCCGGGCCCGGGCCGAAGGCGGTCTCGTCGATGGTCGGCGCGGCGCTGTCGGTCACCGGCGCCAGCATCATGTCGCACTGGCCGAAGACCTTCGCCGAGAAGTCGTCGAGCATCGGGCCGCGCGCGCGCATCGCGTCGAGGTAGTAGGCGGCGGGGATCATCAGCCCCGCCTCCAGCCGCGCGCGCACTTGGTCGCCATAGTCCTGCGGGCGCGTGCGCAGCCATTCGCGATGGATCGTCACCGCCTCGCAGGAGATGACCATCGAGCAGAAGGCGTTGAGCCGGTCCATGTCCGGCGGGTCGAACTTCACCACCAGCGCGCCCAGCGAGGCGAAGACGCGCTCGACGTCGGCGAGCAGGCGCCTCGTGTCGTCGTCGCAGTCGGTGAAGAATCGCGTCGGCACGCCGATGCGCAGGCCCTTCGCGCCGCGCGCGAGGCACGCGACGTAGTCCGGCACCGGGACGTCCGCGGCGGTGGGGTCGGCGGGGTCGGCGCCCGCGACCAGGCCGAGGACGAGCGCGGCGTCCTCGACGCTGCGCGCCAGCGGCCCGACCGTGTCGAGGCTCCAGGACAGCGGCATCGCGCCGGCGCGGCTGACGCGGCCCCAGGTCGGCTTGATGCCGACCACGCCGCAGAAATGCGCGGGCACGCGGATCGAGGCGCCGGTGTCGGAGCCCAGCGCTGCGTGGAACATGCGCGCGGCGACGCCCGTGGCCGAGCCCGAGGACGAGCCGCCGGTGATGTGCGCGGCGTTCCAGGCGTTGCGCGCGTGGCCGATGCACCAGTTGTGGCCGGTCGGCCCGAAGGCGAACTCCGCCATGTTGAGCGTGCCGAGGTCGAGCGCGCCGGCGGCGTCGAGGCGGCGCAGCGCGGTCGCCGTGGTCGGCGCGACCCAGTGGCGGCGCAGGTTGGATCCGCAGGTCGCGACGCGGCCCTCGCGGTAGTACATGTCCTTGTGCGCGAGCGGCACGCCGTGGAGCGGGCCGTGGAAGCGGCCGCGGCGCGCCTCGGAATCGGCGAGGTCGGCGGCGGCGCGCGCATGCGCGGCGTCGAGCGCGACGAAGACGTTGAGCTCGGCGTTGCGCGCCTCGATGCGCGCGAGGTTGTCCTCCACCGCCTGGCGCGCGGTCGCGCCGCCGGCGCGGATGGCGCGGGCGAGGTCGCTGGCGGTGAGGAGCGAGAGGTCGCGGCTCACGCGCGGCTCCGGCGCTGCGCGGCGGGATAGGAGCCCGGCTCCATCTCGAAGGCGAGGCCGCGCATGTGCGCGTCCGCCGCGTCCAGCAGCCCGGCCATGGACTGCGCCGCGGCGTGCGCTTCCTGCTCGCCGAGTTCGACGCCAAGGCGCGCCGCAAGCACCCTGGCCGCGGCGGGATCGAGTTTCGTGCTCATGCTGCTTCCCCTTGCCTGCCCGCCCGGGAATGCCCCGAGGACGGATCGTTCACGTGACAGGCCACCTGACGACGATCGCCGGCGGGATTCAAGCCCGGCTCGGCGCGCTGGCACGGCTCCTCGGCGAAGGGGCAGCGCGTGTGGAAGCGGCATCCCGGCGGCGGGTCGATCGGGTTGGGAGGGTCGCCCGCCAGCGGCGCCTCCTCGGTGCGGCGGTCGGGATCGGCGGAGGGCATCGCGGAGAGCAGCGCCGCCGTGTAGGGGTGCCGCGGGTCGGCGTAGATCGCCTCGACGTCGCCGATCTCCACCACCTTGCCGAGATACATGACCATCACGCGGTCGGACATGAAGCGCACGACGTCGAGGTCGTGGCTGATGAAGACATAGGTGAGGCCGAGCTCCGCCTTGAGGTCGCCGAGCAGGTTGAGCACCTGCGCCTCGACCGACTTGTCGAGCGCCGACACCGCCTCGTCGAGGATCAGCAGCCGCGGCGACAGCGCCAGGGCGCGCGCGATGTTGACGCGCTGGCGCTGGCCGCCGGAGAGCTCGTGCGGGTAGCGCCCCGCGAAGAGCGCGGGGTCGAGGCCGACGCGACGCAGCAGGTCGTCGGCGCGCGCGCGCGCCTGCGCGGGCTTCATCCCGTGGACGCGCGGGCCGAAGGCGATCGACTCCCCCGCGGTCAGGCGCGGGTTGAGCGAGGCGTAGGAATCCTGGAACACCATCTGCACCTGGCGGCGCAGCTCCGCGAGCTCCAGCCCGTCGCCGAGGCCCAGCCCGTCGAAGACGATCTCGCCCGCGTCCGGCTCGACCAGCCGGACCAGCAGCCGCGCCGTGGTCGACTTGCCGCATCCCGACTCGCCGACGATGCCGAGCGTCTCGCCGCGCGCCACCTCGAAGGAGACGCCGTCCACGGCCTGCACGTCGGCGACCTTGCGGCCGAGCAGGCCGCCACGCACCGGGAAGAACTTGCGCAGCCCGGTGACGCGCAGGAGCGGCTGCGCGCTCACAGCTTGACGTCCATGGCGCTGCGCAGACCGTCGCTGAGCAGGTTGAAGCAGATCGAGACGACGAAGATCATCGCGCCGGGCAGCGCCGCCACCAGCGGCTGGCTGTAGATCGCGGTGCGCAGCGTGTTGAGCATCAGCCCCCATTCCGGCTCGGGCGGCTTCGTGCCGAGGCCGAGGAAGGACAGGCCGGAGGCGAGGATCATCGCGACGCTCACCAGCCCGGTCGCGTAGACGAAGACCGGGCCCAGCACGTTGCCCAGGACATGGACGCGGATGATGGTGAAGGCGCCTGCGCCCGAGGCGCGCGCGGCATCGACGAAGTCGAGCGCGCGCACCGAGGTGGTCACGCTCTCCGCCACGCGCGCGATCGGCGGCACGAAGACGATGGTGAGCGACAGCAGCGAGTTCGAGATCCCCGCGCCGAGCGCGCCCGAGATGGCGATGGCGAGCAGCACCGAGGGGAAGGCGTAGAACACGTCGATCGTGCGCATGATCGCCATGTTCACCTTGCCGCCCGCGTAGCCCGCGAGGATGCCGAGCGCCGAGCCGATGACGAAGGCATTGACCACCGGCACGACGCCGAGGAAGAGCGACAGCCGCGCGCCATGGACGAGGCGCGCGAGCATGTCGCGGCCCTGCTCGTCGGTGCCCAGCCAGTGCACGAAGCCCTGCGGGGTCGTGAAGCCCGGGGGTCTCAGGCGGCGCGCGATCGAGCCGCGATAGGGATCGGCCAGGCCGAGCCACGGCGCGAGCAGCGCGGCCAGCAGGATCGCCAGCAGGATGGCCGCGCAGGCCATCGCCACGCGGTCGCGCAGCAGGCGGCTGCCGACGCCCGCCCAGTAGCCGCGATGGCGCGGCGCCGGCGGCGACGGCGTCCCGGTGGCGGCGGGGGCGGCCATGCGCTCAGGCCCGGCGGATGCGCGGGTCGAGCGCGGCCTGCGCCACGTCGACCAGCAGGTTGAGGGCGACGAAGAAGATCCCCAGAACGAGGATCGTCCCCTGGAGCAGCGGCAGGTCGCGCTGGAAGATAGCGGCGTTGAGCAGGAAGCCGGTGCCCGGCCAGGAGAACACAGTCTCGATCAGGATCGAGCCGCCGAGAAGGTAGCCGAGCTGCAGCCCCATCACCGCGAGCGCGGTGGGCGCCGCGTTCTTGACGACGTGCAGGAAGATCGCGCCGTCGCGCATCCCCTTGGCGCGCAGCGCGTCGACGAATTCCTGGCCGAGGATGTCGCCGACCAGCGCGCGCAGCGTGCGCGTGACGATGCCCATCGGGATGACCGACATCGTCGCCGCAGGCAGGAGCAGGTACTTCACGTGCTCCCAGTCCCAGGCCCAGAGCGAGGAGCCGCCCGGCCCCGCGCCGGAGGCCGGCAGCCAGTTCAGCGTCACGGCGAAGACGATGACGAGGACCATGCCGAGCCAGTAATGCGGCACCGACACGCCGACGATCGACAGGATGGTGGCGACGCGGTCGATCCAGGAATCGCGGAAATACCCGGCGACGAAGCCCAGCACGCCGCCGAGCACGAAGCCGAGCAGCGTCGCCGCCATGGCCAGCATGAAGGTATTGGCGACGGCCTTCATCACCTCGCCCGCGACCGGCCGGCCGGTGGCGATCGAGGTGCCGAGGTCGCCGCCCAGCGCGCGGCCGAGCCAGATCGCGAACTGCACGGGCAGGGGCCGGTCGAAGCCGTAGGCCCTGCGCATCTCCTCGACCAGCGCCTGCGAGGCATCGGCGGGCAGCACCGAGACCAGGGGGTCGCCGGGCGCGATGTGGACCAGCAGGAAGCAGAGCAGGCTCACGCCCAGCGCCACCGGCACCACGTAGAAGACGCGCTTGAGGATGTAGAGGAGCATGGCGCGCAACGAACGGCGCCCTCCCCGGGCCTGGCCGGGGAGGGCGCCGACGCCGTGGTCACTGCATCGACACCGTGGTCAGGTCGATGAACCAGCTCTTGGGCTGCACGAAGCCCTTCACGCGCTGGGTCATCGCGCGCGGGCCGACGTCGTGCGCGACCCACAGGAAGACCGTCTCGTCGACCGCGCGCGCATGCAGCCGCGCCAGCGCGGCGTCGCGCGCGCCGGCCTCGAACGTCGAGCGCGCCTCGGCCACGAGCTTGTCGAACTCGGGATCGTTGACGAAGCCCCAGTTGTTGGACACCGGCGGCGCCATCTTCGAGTCGAGGAACCGCGCCATGGCGAAGAACGGATCCATCGCCGCGAAGGTGACGTTGATGGCGTGCGCCCCGCGCGCCGTCTCGTCCTTCGCGCCGCGCCGCCAGTTGGTGAACAGCGTGTTCCACTCGATGACGTCGAGCTCGATCTTGAAGAAGCAGTCCGCGAGGTTCTGCTGCATCAGCTCGTTCATCGGCAGGGGCATCATCTGGCCGGAGCCCGAGGCAGAGGTCTGGATCTTCACCGTGAGCGGCCTGGCCCTGGAGAAGCCCGCCTCGCCCATCAGCTTGCGCGCCGCGTCGGGGTCGTACTTGATGTCGAAACCGGGGTTGCCCCACCAGGGATGGCCGGGCGGCACGGTGCCCTTGGCTGGCTCCATCAGCCCGGCGAGCAATTCCTTCATCTCGCCGCGGTTGACGCAGAGATTGGCGGCCTGGCGCACGCGCTTGTCGAGGAAGGGCGAGCCCTCGACGAAGGAGAACTGCCACGGCCAGACATGCGGCTGGGCATTGGCGGTGATCACCATGCCGCGCTGGCGCAGCTGCGCCACGGCATCCGGCGCCGGCGCCTCGATCCAGTCGACCTGTCCCGACAGCAGCGCCGCGGTGCGCGTGTTTGCCTCGGGCATCGGCAGCATGACGACGCGGTCGAGCTTCGGCACCCGCGGCTTGTCCCAGTAGTCCGCGTTCTTCACGACCTCCAGCCGCTCGCGCGGCACGAAGCGCTCCATCCTGAACGGGCCCGTGCCCGAGGAATTTGCCGCGAAGGCGGTCCAGGCGGCGGCGGCCTTCGCCTTGGCGTCGGCGCCCTGCGCGGCGTCGAACAGCTTCTGCCAATGCGCCGGCGAGGCCATGAACAGGTTGGTCAGGTTGATCGGCAAGAAG
>VGDA01000073.1 GCA_016869915.1 Alphaproteobacteria bacterium | reverse complement strand
GGGCGCGGCACCGCGGCGGGCGACGCCTTCGAGGCGCTCGTCGGCACCACCCTCGCCTTCAGCTTCGCGGGCCTCCTGCTCGCGAGCGTCCTGGTCAACGTCCCCTTCGCGGTGCAGCCGATCCAGCGCGCCTTCGAGGCGGTGCCCGCGGAGCTGCGCGAGGCCGCGGCGTGCTGCGGCATGGGCCGGTGGACCACGTTCCTGCGCGTCGAGCTGCCGCTGGCCTGGCCCGGCATCGTCTCCGCGGTCGCGCTCGTCTTCGCGCACACGCTGGGCGAGTTCGGCGTCGTGCTGATGGTCGGCGGCGCGATCCCGGGCGAGACGCGCACCGCGTCGATCGCGATCTACGACCGCGTCCAGGCCTTCGACGACCGCGGCGCGGCGATCATGTCGGCGACGCTGCTGGCGCTGTCGCTCGCGGCGCTCGCGGTCGTGCACGGCCTCGCCGCGCGCCGGCGCGGCGGGCGGAGGCGCTGACATGGAGGGCCTCGTCGTCGCCTGCCGGCAGGACGCCCCGATCCCCCTCGACGCGCGCTTCGCCTGCGGCCCGCGCGAGACGCTGGCGCTGGTCGGCCCGTCGGGCGCCGGCAAGACGACGCTGCTGCGCGCGATCGCGGGCCTGGCGCGCGTCGCCGACTGCACGGTCGCGATCGGCGGCGAGGCGTGGAGCGACCCCGCGCGCGGCATCGACCTGCCCGCGCATCGCCGCGCGGTCGGCTTCGTCTTCCAGAGCTACGCGCTCTTCCCCCACATGACGGCGCTGGGCAACGTCGTCGCCGCGCTGGGCGGGCTGCCCGCGCGCGAGGCCGAGGCGCGCGCGCGCGAATGGCTGCGGCGCGTCAACCTCGAGGGGCTGGAGGACCGCCATCCGCGCGCGCTCTCCGGCGGCCAGCAGCAGCGCGTGGCGATGGCGCGCGCCCTGGCGCGCCGGCCGCGCGTGCTGCTGCTCGACGAGCCCTTCGCCGCGGTCGACAAGGTCACGCGGCGCAAGCTCTACGCCGAGCTCGCCGAGCTGCGCGGCGCGCTCGAGATCCCCTGCGTGCTGGTCACCCACGACCTCGACGAGGCGGCGATGCTCGCGGACCGCATGGCGATCCTGCGCCGTGGCGCGACGCTCCAGGACGGCCCGCCCGACGAGGTGCTGCGCCGGCCGGCCAGCGTCGAGGTCGCGCGCCTGGTCGACATGCGCAACGTCTTCGCCGGCCGCCTCGCCGGCCACGACGCCGCGCGCGGCACGAGCCTGGTCGAATGGGCCGGGCTGAGGCTCGAGGCGCGCGCCTGCCCGCGCTTTGCGGCGGGCGACAGGATCGCCTGGTGCATCCCGACCTCGGAGATCGTGCTCCACCGCGCGGACCGCGCCTCGCGCGGCGAGCGCGAGAACCCGGTCGAGGGCGGCGTGGCGACGGCGATGCGCATGGGCGACGCCACGGTCGTCGCGCTGGCGCCCGACGCGGCGCCGGGCGACCTGCTGCATTTCTCCGTGCCCACGCACGTGGCGCAGCGCAACGGCCTGGTACCCGGCGCGCGCGCGCGCGTCTCGCTGCTGGCCGACGCGATCCACGCCATGCCGCCCGCGGGCGGCTGAGGACGGCGCGCGTCCTCGCGACCGCGTGCTAGGATCGCGGATCCACGGCGCCAACGCGGCAGGCCCCAGATGAGCGAATTCCTGGACGAACTCGAGACGCGCGACCCCGAGGAGCGCGAGCGCCGGCAATTCGCCGCGCTGGCCGAGCAGGTGGCGCATGCCAGGCGCGCGGCGCCGGCCTTCGCGGAACTCCTCGCCGGCGTCGATCCCGCGGCGGTGACCGACCGCGCCGCGCTCGCGCGCCTGCCGGTGGTCCGCAAGTCGGAGCTGATGGAGCGCCAGAAGGCCGGGCCCGAGGCGCATCGCCCCTTCGGCGGGCTGACCGCGGTGGAGACTGGGCGGCTCGCGCGCATCTTCGCCTCGCCCGGCCCGATCTACGACCCGGACGGCCGACGCGGCGACTGGTGGCGCACGGCGCGCGCGCTCTGGGCGGCGGGCTTCCGCCGCGGCGACGTCGTCCACAACTGCTTCAGCTACCACTTCACGCCCGCGGGCATGATGCTCGAGACCGGCGCGCACGAGATCGGCTGCGCCGTCGTGCCGGCGGGCGTCGGCAACACCGAGCAGCAGGTCCGCGCCATCGCCGACATCCGCCCCGCGGGCTATGTCGGCACGCCGTCCTTCCTGCGCATCATCCTCGAGAAGGGGCGCGAGATGGGCGCCGACCTGTCGTCGCTGCGCCGCGCGCTGGTCTCGGGCGAGGCGCTGCCGTCGTCGCTGCGCGCGGAGATCGGCGCCGCGGGGATCGCGGTGCGCCAGTGCTACGCGACCGCGGATCTCGGGCTGGTCGCCTACGAGAGCGTGCCCGACGCCGGGCTGGTGCTCGACGAGTGGGTGATCGTCGAGATCCTGCGCCCCGGCACCGGCGACCCGGTCGGGCCGGGCGAGGTGGGCGAGGTCGTGGTCACGACGCTCAACCCCGACTACCCGCTGATCCGCTTCGCCACCGGCGACCTGTCGATGCTGCTGCCCGGTGCCAGCCCCTGCGGCCGCACCGCGCCGCGGCTCAGGGGCTGGATGGGGCGCGCCGACCAGACGACCAAGGTGCGCGGGATGTTCGTGCATCCCTCGCAGGTCGCGGAGGTCGCGCGCCGCCACGCGGCGATCGGGCGCTGCCGCCTCGTCGTCTCCGGCGAGGGCGGCAACGACCGCATGGAGCTGCGCGCCGAGGTCTCCCCTGCCGCGCGCGGCGAAGGCCTCGCCGAGGCGATCGCGCAGTCGATCCAAGCCGTGACGCGGCTGCGCGGCGAGGTCGTCCTCGTCGATCCCGGCGCCCTGCCCAACGACGGCAAGGTGATCGAGGATGCGCGCGCCAATGTCTGAGCGCGCGGCGCGCCAGGCCCACGCGCTTCCCCGATTTCGCCACGATCCGCGCAAACCCGCGACCCATTGCGCCGAGAGAATCGCAGGGTGGCCCCGCGCGACATCGCGCCGCGCGCGGCCGGACCTTGCGTCCCCCGGCGCGGCTTCCCGGACTCCGGCCGCGCCGGCAACTCGCGCGATGGCGGGCCGGCCCGCGCATGGGTCGGCCCGCCGCTTCTTCCGACCCACCCGCGAGAGGCGCGCGGCGGCGCCATGACCGCGGCGGTCGAATGGCTCGCGGCCACGGCGCTGGGCTGCGCGCGCGGCGGGCGCCTCGTCTTCCGCGGCCTCGACTTCGAGCTCGGCGCGGGCGAGGCGCTGGCGCTGCGCGGGCCCAACGGCAGCGGCAAGTCCTCACTGCTGCGGCTCCTCGCCGGATTGCTGCCGCCCGCCGAGGGCGCGGTGCGCTGGAACGGCGAGGACGTCGCCGCGGCGCGCGAGGCGCATCGCGCGCGCATCGGCTGGCTAGGCATGCAGGACGCGCTCAAGCCCGCGCTCGGCCTCGCGGAGAACCTGCGCTTCGCCGCCTCGCTGCGCGGCGCCGGGCCCGATGCAGCGCGGCGCGGGCTCGACGCGATGGGGCTCGGCGCGCTCGCCGGCGTCCCGGCGCGCCAGCTCAGCCAGGGCCAGCGGCGGCGCGCGGCGATCGCGCGCGTCATCGCCGAGGACGCGCGGCTCTGGCTGCTCGACGAGCCGACCCTCGCCCTCGACGACGACGCGGCCGGCCGGCTCGGCGAGGCGCTGGCCGCGCATCTTGCGCGCGGCGGCCTCGCGGTGGTCGCCACCCATGTCGACCTTCCGGTGCGCCTCGCCGGCACCATCGACTTCGCGGGGCGGCCATGAGCGCCGCGCGCGCCGTCCTGCTGCGCGACCTGCGCCTCGCCTGGCGCAGCCCGCTCGCCAGCCTCACCGTCCTCGCCTTCTTCGCGATGGCGGCGATCCTCTTCCCGTTCGCGGTCGGGCCGGAACCGCAGCTGCTCGCACGCATCGCCACCGGCGTGGTCTGGACGATGGCGCTGCTCGCCTCGCTGCTCTCCTTCGAGCGGCTGTTCCAGCTCGACCACGAGGACGGCTCGATCGACCTGCTGCTGCTGTCGCCGGCCTCGCTCGAGGCGATCGTGCTGGCCAAGTGCCTCGCGCACTGGCTGACGACCGGGCTGCCGCTGATCCTCGCCGCGCCGCTCGCCGCGACGATCCTGAACCTGCCGCCCGAGGCGCTGCCGGCGCTGCTGCTGGCGCTCGCGCTCGGCACGCCCTCGCTGTCGCTGGTCGGCGCCGTCGGCGCCGCGCTGGTGCTCGGCGCGCGGCGCGGCGGCGTGCTGCTGCCGCTGCTGGTCATGCCGCTCTACGTGCCGGTCCTCGTCTTCGGCGTCGCGGCGGTCGAGGCCGACATGGCGGGTCTCGACGCGCGCCCCCACCTGCTCCTCCTCGGCGCGTTCCTGTCAGGCGCCGTCCCGGTCGCCGCGATAGGCGCTTCGGCAGCCCTCCGCCAGGCCGGCGAGTGAGCCCCTTGGACAGTCGCGGGGAGCCGGACTAAGTCTTCGATACCTATGCAGCGCCTCGCAAATCCCCTCCGCTTCCGAAGGCTTTCCGCGGCCGTGCTGCCGTGGACCAGCGCCGCGGCCGTGCTGCTGCTCGCGGCCGGGACCTGGCTCGCGCTGCTCGGCTCGCCCCGCGACTACCAGCAGGGCGAGACCGTGCGGATCATGTATGTCCACGTGCCGGCGGCGTGGATGGCGATGCTCACCTACGCCAACCTCGCCATCGCCTCGGCGGTCGCCCTGGTCTGGCGCCATCCGCTCGCGGAGGTCGCCGCGCGCGCCATGGCGCCGCTCGGCGCCGCCTTCACCGCGCTGTGCCTCGTCACGGGATCGCTCTGGGGCAAGCCGATGTGGGGCACGTGGTGGGTCTGGGACGCGCGGCTAACCTCGGTGCTGCTGCTGTTCCTGCTCTATCTCGGCTACATCGCGCTCGCCAACGCCTTCGAGGACGAAGCGCGCGGCACGCGCGCGGCGTCGATCCTCGCGCTGGTCGGCGCGATCAACCTGCCGGTCATCAAGTTCTCGGTCGACTGGTGGAACACGCTGCACCAGCCAGCCTCGGTCTCGCGCCTCGACGCCCCGGCGCTGCATCCCTCGATGCTGCTGCCGCTGCTGGTCATGGCGCTCGCCTTCATGGCGTGGTTCGCGACGGTGCTGCTGTGGCGGATCGAGGCCGCGCTCGCCGAGCGGCGCCTGGCCGCGCGACGCATGCTCGCGGAGGCCGGCACGGCGACGCCGGCGATGCGCCGATGAGCGAGTTCCTCGCCATGGGCGGCCATGCCGCCTTCGTCTGGCCGGCCTGGGCGCTGACGCTCGCGACGCTGGCCGCGTTCACCGCGACGAGCTGGCGCGCGCGGGCGCGCGCCGCGGCCGCCCTCGCCGCGGAGGAGCGCGAGGACGAGGCGCGACGCGACGCGGGAACGTCGCGATGACGCGCAAGCGCCGGCGGCTCCAGGTGCTGGTGCTGTGCATGCTCGGCCTCGGGACCGCGGCCGCGCTGACGCTGGCCGCCTTCCAGGACCACCTCGTCTTCTTCCACGCGCCCTCCGACATCGCCGCCGGCAAGGTGCCGCGCGAGCGCATGCTGCGGATCGGCGGCCTCGTCGAGGCCGGCTCCGTGCAGCGCGTGCCGGGCACGACGGAGATACGCTTCCGCGTCACCGACATGGCGCATGCCGTCGAGGTCTCGTTCTCCGGCGTGCTGCCCGACCTGTTCCGCGAGGGCCAGGGCGTGGTCGCCAATGGCCGCCTCGGCACGGACGGGACGTTCCGCGCGAGCGAGGTGCTGGCGCGGCACGACGAGACCTACATGCCGCCGGAGGCCGCCGAGGCGCTCAAGCGCTCGGGCCACTGGAAGCCCGGCGCGCCGCCGCCGTCGAGCCGGAACTAGGGGTCCGCCGCCAATGCCAGCCGAGATCGGCCACGTCGCCCTGCTGCTCGCGCTCGCCGCCGCGTGCCTGCAATCGGTCCTGCCGCTCGTCGGCGCGCAGCGCGGCGAGGCGCGGCTGATGGCATTCGCGCGCCCGGCGGCGCTGGCGCAGTTCGTCCTCGTCGCGCTCGCCTTCGCGCTGCTCACCTGGTGCTACGTCGTCTCCGACTTCTCGGTCGCCAACGTCTTCCAGAACTCGCACACGGCGAAGCCGATGCTCTACAAGGTGACCGGCGTGTGGGGAAACCACGAGGGCTCGCTGCTGCTCTGGGTGCTGATCCTCGCGCTGTTCGGCGCGGCGGTCGCCGCCTTCGGGCGCAACCTCCCGCCGCCGCTCGCGGCGCGCGCGCTCGCGGTGCAGGCGATGATCGCCGCCGCCTTCCTCGCCTTCATGGCCTTCACCTCGAACCCGTTCGAGCGACTCGACCCGGTGCCGGCGGAGGGCCGCGACCTCAACCCGATCCTCCAGGACCCGGGCCTCGCCTTCCACCCGCCCTTCCTCTATCTGGGCTATGTCGGACTATCGATCGTGTTCTCCTTCGCGGTAGCGGCGCTGGTCGAGGGCCGCGTCGACGCCGCCTGGGCGCGCTGGGTGCGGCCCTGGGCGCTCGCGGCCTGGGCCTCGCTGACGCTGGGCATCGCGCTCGGCTCGTGGTGGGCCTACTACGAGCTCGGCTGGGGCGGGTGGTGGTACTGGGACCCGGTCGAGAACGCGAGCTTCATGCCCTGGCTCGTCGGCGCCGCGTTGCTGCACTCCGCGATCGTCGCCGAGAAGCGCGACGCGCTGAAGAGCTGGACCATCCTCCTCGCCATCCTCGCCTTCGGCCTGTCGCTGATCGGCACGTTCCTCGTGCGCTCGGGCGTGCTCACCTCGGTCCATTCCTTCGCCAGCGACCCGGCGCGCGGCGCATTCATCCTCGCGATCCTCGCGGTCGCCATCGGCGGCTCGCTCGCGCTCTACGCCTGGCGCGCGCCGACGCTGAAGCCGGGAGGCGCGTTCGCGCCGATGAGCCGCGAGGGCGGGCTGGTGCTCAACAACCTGCTGCTGTCGACGGCCTGCGCGACGGTCTTCGTGGGCACGCTCTACCCCCTGTTCCTCGAGGGGCTCGGCGGCGCGAAGGTCTCGGTCGGAGCTCCCTTCTTCAACGCGACCTTCGTGCCGCTGATGATCCCGCTGGTCGCGGCCATGGCCGTCGGGCCCTTCCTCGCCTGGAAGCGCGCCGACGCGCGCGCGGCGCTGCGCCGCGTCGCGCTGCCCGCCGCCGCGGGCGCGCTCGCTGCCATCGCCTGCGCACTCGCCGCGCCGCCTGCGCCGGCCCTCGCCTATGTCGGCGCGGCCCTCGCCGCGATGCTCGCCGCCGCGACGATCGGCGAGTTCGCCGCGCGCGCGGGCACGCTGCGCCGCGCGATCGGCCTGCCACGCGCGGCCTGGGGCACGGCGATCGCGCACCTGGGCATGGCCGTGACCGTCGCGGGCGTCGTCGCCTCGGCGGCCTGGCAGTCGGAATCGATCGGCCTCATGCGGCCGGGGGAGAGCGTTTCCATCGCCGGCTGGCAGGTGACGTTCCGCGGCACCGAACTCGCGCGCGGCGCGAACTACACGGCGCGGCGCGGCCTGTTCGAGGCGCGCAGGGGCGAAGGCTCCGCGCTGCGGCTCTCGCCGGCGAAGCGCTTCTACCCCTCCACGGGATCGACCACGACCGAGGCGGCGATCCATGGGTCGATCCTCGGCGACCTCTATGTGACGATCGCCGACCCGGCGGAGGCGGGACCTCAGGGCGCCAACGCGCGCTTCCTGTTCGAGGCGCCGACCGACACCGCGTGGGCGGTGCGGATCACGCACAACCCGCTGGTGGCCTGGATCTGGGCAGGCGCGGGACTGATGGCGCTCGGAGGTGCGGTCAGCCTCACCGATCGTCGCCTGCGCGTCGGTGCCCCCACCCGACGCCTGCGCACGGCCAGGGCCTAGGGCGATGCGTCGCGCGCTCTTCCTCCTGCCGCTGCTCTGCTTCGCCGCCGTGGCGACCTGGTTCGCCTTCGGCCTTGGCCGCGACCCCTCGCGCATCCCGTCGGCGCTGGTCGGCAGGCCCGCGCCCGCCGTCGCACTGCCGCCGCTCGAGGGCGCGCAAAGGCCGGCCTTCGCACTGCAACCCG
The DNA here is from genome assembly GCA_016869915.1 of Alphaproteobacteria bacterium. GTDB lineage: Bacteria > Pseudomonadota > Alphaproteobacteria > CACIAM-22H2 > CACIAM-22H2 > CAIOSQ01. The sequence continues at coordinate 2,883 of VGDA01000073.1, read as the reverse complement.
GCCGCGTGGCGATCGTGAACTTCTTTGCCTCCTGGTGCGCGCCCTGCAAGGTCGAGCACCCGACGCTCATGCGCCTCGCCGCGGAGGGCCGCATCGCCGTGCATGGCATCAGCTACAAGGACGCGGCCGCAGACTCCGCACGCTTCCTCGCCCAGCTCGGCAACCCCTTCGAGACGATCGGCTGGGACCGCGAAGGGCGCGCGGCCATGGAATGGGGCGTCTACGGCGTGCCGGAGACATTCGTCGTCGGCCGCGACGGGACGATCCGGCACCGCCATGTCGGCGCGCTGCTCGACGACACCGTGGCCCGCGTGCTCGTGCCGATGGTTGCACGGCTGGAGCGCGAATGATGGCCCGCGGCCTCCTCGCCTTCGCCGCGCTCGCGATGCTTGTCATCGCGTCGTCCCCTGCCCGCGCGGTGCTGCCGCAGGAGCGGCTCGCCGATCCCGCGCTGGAAGCGCGTGCGCGGGAGATCTCGCGCGAGCTGCGTTGCCAGGTCTGCCAGAACCAGTCGATCGACGATTCCAACGCCCCGCTCGCCGCCGACCTGCGCCGCCTGGTGCGCGATCGGCTGCTGGCGGGCGACGACGACGCGCGCGTGCTCGCCCATGTCGTCGCGCGGTACGGCGACTACGTTCGCCTGACGCCCCCGCTGCGCGCCGATACCGCGCTGCTCTGGGCGACGCCGGCGATCGTGCTGTGCGCCGCGCTCGCGGCCATCGCCCTGCGCCTGCGGCGCAGGCAGGCCGCGCCGCCAGCGGCGAAGCCGCTGGATGCCCGCGAACAGGCCGCGCTTCGCGAACTGCTGCGCCAGGGCGATGCAGGCGGACGTGGAGGCGGCGGATGACCTGGATGATCGCCATGGCCCTGGCCGGTGGCCTCGTGGCACTGCTTTGCATCGTGCTGGTCCGGCCGGCGGCCGCGACGCCAGGTGCCGCGCACGACCTCGAGATCTACAGGGACCAGCTGGCGGAGCTCGACCGCGAGCGCGCGGCAGGCCTTGTCGGCGCGTCGGAGGCCGAGGCCGCCCGTGCAGAGATCGCGCGGCGCATGATCGGTGCCGCGCGCGACATCCCGCCTTCGCCGACGCGGCCCGGGACGACGGCAGCCGGCGCACCGGATCGCATTCCCCTCGTCGCCCTCGCCGCCTGCATCCTCCTGCCGATGCTGGCGCTGGGGATCTACGCCGATCGCGGGCGGCCAGGCATGCCCGCCGTCCCGGCGGGCAGCGCCTCTTCGCCCGCCGCGCAGGCCCAGATGATCCGCGGCATGGTCGACGGGCTCGCGGCCAAGCTCGCGGCCGATCCGGGAGACGTGCAGGGCTGGCGACGCCTCGCGCGCTCGCGACGCGTGCTCGGCGAGATCGACGCCGCGCGCGAGGCCGCTTCCCGCGCGGCGGCGCTGGCGCCAGACGACCTCGAGGTGCTGGGAGAGCTGGCGGAGCTGCATGCGCCCACCGGGCCCGCGGACGCGCTGTCGGAAGCCTTCCTTAACGCGCTGCGCAGGATACTCGCCCGGCGTCCGGACGACGTCCAGGCGCTGTTCTTCCTCGGCCTCGACGGTGCCCGGCGCGGAGACGCGCCTGCAGCGCGCGGCCACTGGGAGAGGCTGCTCGCGGTGCTGCCGCCAGGCGCCCCCGTGGCCGCGGAGATCAAGCGCGAACTGGACGCGATCCCCCCGGGCCGATGACAATCCCCCGATCGGCATGGAAGACGAGAGGCCGCACCGAGTGTTCCTCCACCGCGACAGCCGCCTGCTGATCGTCCTGATGGGCGCGCTGACGACGGTCGGGCCCTTCACCACGGACACCTACCTGCCCTCGATGCCCGCGATCCGCGAGCATTTCGGGGTCGACATGGCGGCAGTCCAGCTCACGCTCAGCCTCGCCTTCTTCGGCGGCGCGATCGGCCAGCTGTTCTACGGCCCGCTCTCCGACCGGTTCGGGCGACGCCCCGTGCTGCTCGGCGGCCTCGTCCTCTACGTGGGCGCCTCGCTCGGGTGCCTCTTCGCGCAGACGATCGACCAGCTGGTCGTCGCGCGCTTCCTGCAGTCCTTCGGCTCGATCGCGGCGCCGGTGCTGGCGCGCGCGATGGTGCGCGACCTGCACGAGCGCGAGGCGGCCGCGCGGGTGCTGTCGCTGATGGGCATCGTGCTCGGCCTGGGCCCGATCCTCGCGCCGATCATCGGCGGCATCCTGCAGGCGCACTACGACTGGCACGCGAGCTTCGTCTTCATCACCGCCTACGGGGTGGTGCTGCTGGCCTGCGTCGCGCTGTTCCTCGGCGAATCCGTGCGCGTGAAGGACACGGAGGCGATCCAGCCGATCCGCCTGCTGGAGACCTTCGTGGCGCTGACGCGCAGCCGCGTGTTCCTCGGCTACGCGCTGGTCAACTGCTTCCTGTTCGGCGGCCTCGGCGCCTACCTCTCCGGCATCTCCTTCGTGATCGTCGAGGTGCTGGAGGTGCCGATGCAGTTCTTCGGCCTCGTCTTCGGCGCGATCATGCTCGGCAACATCTCCGGCTACGCGCTGGCCGGCAGGATCGTGCCGCGGCTCGGCCTCGACCAGACCCTGGAGTTCGGCACGCGCGGCGTCGCCATCGCGGGCCTGCTGCTGGCCGGCTTCGCCCTCTCGGGCGTCGTGCACGTGGCGACGCTGGTGCTGCCGATGATGCTCTACATGTGCTCGCTGGCGCTGAGCGCGCCGCAGGCCATCGCGGGCGCGCTCACCCCCTTCCCGCGCACCGCGGGCGCCGCCTCGTCGCTGGTCGGCTTCTTCCAGTCGACGACCAGCGCCCTCGTGGGCATGGGCGTGGCGATCGCCTTCGACGGCACGCCGCGGGCGCTGGCGGGCTTCGTCTGCGTGATGGGCGTCCTGACCTTCCT